>CALBKQ010000060.1 GCA_937895645.1 uncultured Clostridia bacterium | reverse complement strand
TTTCAAGTGTTCGTACCGAATGTCAGCAGAGGACCACCCGAGATAATAGTTATTTTTTTTGCAGTTTCCCACAAATGCCTAGATATAATATCATAAGTCAATACAAAATGCAAGAGTTTTTTTGAAAAAGTTTTTATAATGAAATAATAATATTTTCGCCTTGTCTGGTATTTATATTTACAATTTCAAAACCTTTATAACTTTTTGTTTTTTTAACAATAGGCTTTATATGTTTATATTTGATTTTCATAAGTGGATAAAAGTATCGCCTAAAAATCAATTTAAGAATACAGAAAGTAAATCTATTAAGAATAAGTGAATTAGGTATTTTTATGCATTTTGTCTTTTGATTAACAGGAAATGCTACTTTCATTTTTCAACTACCACCCGAATATCATCACCGTTCTGTGTTTTCACAGTAACAATTTCGCCAAGAACACCCATTTCAACCATTCTGAAAATACTTTCAAAATTTACTCCACTTAAATCTATACCTGTAAACATAGATGAAATGTCTTTACCTACATTTATTAGTTCTTTCACAAGAAGATATGGCAAATTAACCTTAATATCATCACCATTAGCAGTATCAACATACACTCTGAAAATCAGTTCATTTTCATTGACTTTTTCTGTTTTTTCAAACTTAACATTTGACTGAACTTCTTCATTTTTGAAAAGTTCATCAATTGTAATACTGTAAAGTTCTGCAATCTTTGGTAATGTCATGATATCAGGACAGGCAATATCGTTTTCCCATTTTGATACCGCTTGTGCAGATACTCCTAACTTTTCTGCAACATAGTCTTGAGTAAAGCCTGACTGTTTTCTTAAATCATAAAGTTTTTTGCCAATTGTTTTTTCCATTTTAACTTCTCCTTTGGATGTTTTTAACCGGTTACAACTGCATTGTATGTCGATTTCTCGAAAAAGTAAATGTAACAAAAGTTGATTTTTTATTTTTCAACCGTTGGTTGAATTTGTTTTGAATGTTTCAACATAATACAAGTAGATATTGCCGTGATTAATAAAGCAATTATCTGGAAAATAGAGAAAATATCAGTTGACAATTTTTCTGCAAGTAAACCGAAAGTTATTGGTGACAAAAGAATACTTGCATAAGAAACTGCGCCCTGAAGTCCTATAAAGGATTGTGAAACATCTCGTCCCATATGTATAGGCGTTAAATGCGTCATATTAGGGAATATTGGTCCGTTACCCAGACCTATAAGGAATAACCCGACACCTGCGATATTTGGGTTACCGGCAAATGTAAGAATAATTGCAATTAAGGTGATTGATTCCCCTATTACAATAATCTTTTTTGGTTGAATTTTATTCACAAGCACACCTGACAAAAATCTGCCCAATGTCATTCCTATAAAATAAAACGTAATCATTCCAGCAGCCTTATCGGGAGTAAGTTCTTTTGAATTAACAAGAAACGTACTGCCCCATGCAAGACAAACTGACTCAATTGCACAAGAACCAAAATACACAATAAGACTTGCGCGGGCAATAGGGATTTTTAACAACTCTGGAATTGAAACCACTCGCATGTCATCTTCTATTGCTTTTTGTTCTTTAACTTTTTTCCATATAGGAATTGACAGAAAGCACATAACTGTAAGTGCCAACTGAAAAAAGAACATCGTTCTGTATCCGCCTTGCCAATTATTACTGTTTTTTAGTGCAAGTGACATTAAAAACGGGCTTAATGCAACACCTACACCGTAAGAGCAGTGCAAGAAATTTACGTGGGTTGCTTTATAATTAAGTGCAACATATGTATTGAGAACATTGTCTATTCCCCCTGCCCCTAGTCCTAAAGGAATTGAGAAAAGGCACATTACGATAATGTTTTGCGAATATGAAAAACCAAGTATCGCAATAGCAGTAAATGCTGTACTTAACGCAACAACTAAGGGTGTACCAAGTTTTTTGGTAAACCTTGCACTCAAAAGACTTGAAACAATAGTACCTATATACATAGTTCCCGTAACAAAATTTGAATAGGATATAGGTAAATCAAATTCAGTATATATTGCAGGCCACGCTGTACCGAAAAGGGAATCAGGAATACCAAGTCCCACATAAGTTGCAAAAATAATAATTACTAACAAAGTTGCCATTACTTAAATACTTCCATATTTTCTGTATAAGATTGGATTTTGATTATGTCAACATCTTGCTCGTCAGTTTTGGTGTCTTTAGTGAGTGCACCAATTAAAAGCATTGGGTTTATATTGATACTTGTACCTGATGAAAGAACTGTATTAAGAATGAGTTTTTCATTTTCCTCAATTAATTCAAATGAATTAATATGTTCTTTGATATTTACTTCTTTCGCAACTTTTTTTCTACCCTGCTTAGCCTTTTTCTCTACAATAATTTCATCTGATGAAAGTATTTTTTCAGCAGTATCAAGAAGTATATTATCAGGATTATTGAAAACTATTTTATACT
>CALBKQ010000059.1 GCA_937895645.1 uncultured Clostridia bacterium | reverse complement strand
CTGAAGCATTGAGGGCTCAATGTCACGGTGCTTTTTAAGTGCAATTGGAAGTAAAAACTGTGCAAATGCACGCTTTAATGCACCTTTCCAATAGAAAAGACCAACAATGTTTTTGCCTTGAACAGGTGCGAATTCAATGCCTGATGCATGACCAACATCAATAATTTCTTTCATACAACGGATTGCAACTTTTTGACCTGCCTTGTCTTCAGTAACATCGCCGAAAACACCGCCTACAACAGTTCCTAAACCGGAGAAAGTGGCATTTATGAGAAGCTTTGACCAGCGAGCACCCATAAGATTTTGCTCCTCGTGAACGGGACACATAAGCTCGAGAAGCTCTTTAACATTTTTAAACTGCTCGTCGGTAATACCGTTCATTTTACCCATATGGAAAGAGAGGCTGTCTTTATCGCTTGTAAGCTCACATACCCCGGGCTCAATTAAAGCGGCACCCCACTCAACTGCACAACCCATTGTGTGATTCTCCCCTATTATTTCAGCAATACCGGGCTCGGGAATACCGTTCTGAAGCGTTACAATTACGCCGTCATCGGATAAATAATCCTTTAACATAGTAACAACCTCTTTATTGTGAAGCTGTTTTGTAAGGAGGACGATAATATCGTATTTTCCCTCCATCATATCAGGTGTTATAGCTTTGACGGGAACCGTCATTTCAACTGTACCTATAATTTTAGCTCCCTTTTCATTAAGTAAATCTACATGTGCCTTATTACGGTTAATAAGGTCAACCTGACCGCCGTTTTTTGTAATAAAAGCACCGAGCACAGTACCTAAAGAACCTGCACCGTAAATCGCATTTCTGCCCATAATTACTCCCCTTTAAAAAATAATAAAAAATTGTTTATTTTTTCACAACTATTATATATTGTTATAAATAAAAAAACAAGTGCATATTTAATTGTGTTTTTAGTAAACATAACAGAACAAGACTGCAAACCTACATTTCAGTAAATTTGCAGTCTTGTTTTAATTATTGAGGTTTAATATTTATCCTTTACACTTATACCTGTTCTGTTGAAATCACTATAAATTTTGCCATTGTATGCACGGACAGTGTATGTATAGGTTGTTCCTTTTTTAGCGGTTTTATCTGTGTAGGATTCAATCGAGCCGCCCTCAGCTATCTTAATAAGCTCCCAAGAGCTTTTACCGGATTTTCTGTAAATTCTGTAGCCCTTAGCACCGTCAACAGCATTCCACTTTAAAACAACACCGTTTTTTGTACTGCTTGCGGATGATAGCTCAGGAGTATCAAGGCGAACTATGGATTTACCGCTGTAATAGCTACTCGACCACACACCATAAATATTCGCTCTTACTGTGTATTCGTATGTTTTACCGCTTTCAGCAGTTTTATCAGTAAAAGTATTTACATCTTCATAAATAATTCTTGCAATTCGTTGCCAACTACCGCCCGGTTCTCTGCGATAAACAAAATAAGTTTGTGCGAACCCGTCATAAGGTAATTTCCATGTGATCTTAACACCCTCGCTCGTATTAGCTACACTATTGACCTTTGGTGTCGGAACAAACATACATTCCAAACCCGGTTTAATAACGCCACTTTTAACGGATTTGCCATAAGCTCTGACTGTGTAACGATATATTCCTCCTGCATCAGGTTTAGTATCAATACAGGTTGTGCCGGTTACATCGGAAACTAATTCCCAATCATAGCCACTGTAATTTCCGACTTGATCCATATAGGTGCCGGTACGCAATCTGTAAACCCTGTATTTAACCGCACCTTCAGCTTTTTTCCAACTGATTTTAACACCATTTACGGTGTTATTTGCACTTATAAGGTCCGGAGCTTCAATAAATTCAAACCAAGAGGTTGCAGTGTACCCACTGTTATCATCTGTCTTTACAAGATACGCATACTGTTTACCGCTTTCAACGGTATCGTCATAATATTCCGACGCTTTAACATCTGCTAACAATTCCCATGTGCTGCTGCCCTTTGTTCTTCTGTAAAGGTGGTATGTATCAACCGTAGCTACTGCATCCCAATCAACTTCTATTCCTTTATTTGCCGTTGTCATGGTTATTTTTTGAGGTAATACAGGCAGCTCGGCAACATCGACGCTACTATCTAAACCGCCGTTTATATTTTCTTTAGCTGTAACTACAACTAAATTTTCAACATATGCAAAATTAGGGGCTGATAAATAGAAGTCACCACTATAATCTCCCGGTACTAAAGTAACATCGGGTGTTCCCAAAACAACTTTTTCTAAACCAAGACAACGGGAAAAAGCACGCTCAAGTGTAGAGCCACCGGGTATATACAACTGCTTTAAAGAGGTACATCCTCCGAAAACCGTACCGTAGTCCCCGCCCGATAAATTGATTTTGTTTGAAAAATGGATATCCGTAAGACCGGTACAATCATTGAAGCTGCTTGAGACTATCTCTTTAACAGATTCGGGAAAATCAACACTCTTTAATTCGGGACAAGCCATAAAGCTAAAGCTAATCTTTTCAAGAGTCTGAGGGAGCGTTATTGTTTTAAGACTTTTCATATCATTAAAGGAGTTTGAAACAGATGTAATGCCCTCATCAATAATGATATGCTTTACTGTATCATCATAAGAAATAATATCGCCATAATAATAACCGTCATCACCATAGTCTTCAGTTTGCCTTGGATAAAGCTCCTTAATTTCACCCGTACCGGATACTATCAATGTTCCTGTACTCTCGTGGAAAAAGGTTGTTATATTACTTACGGGCGTTTCAGTCTGTGTAGCAAAAGCAACTAAAACAGAAAGGCTTATCACAACAACAGTAACTAAAAAAACGAGTGATAATTTAATGTTTCTTGTTTTTTTCATATTTCTCGCTCCTTTTCATTAAATTTTTAATAAAATATTTTTATTATCTGTTTAGGCTTCAGTAGGCGTTACAGTAACTGTACAATAGCTTGATGCTTTCTTGTAGGAATTATAAGAAATCTCTGCGTAAACGGCCGCAGTACCTTCGCTAACAGCAGTAACATTACCGTTACTGTCAATCGTAACAACGCTCGGGTCAGTAGTATGCCATGTTATTGAGCAACCCGTCGCCTCGGTGTAAGCAGATAGTTTACTTTTATCCCCTGTATTAAGAGTTAAACTGCTGTTTGATATTTCAATTTTAGGTTCAATTACAATAACGTTGATAGAAGTGTATGCTAAATTTATAAATTCGGAATTATCGGTATACTCAATATTTATTTTGTATTTATTACTTACAGCACTTGCTACTTGGGAATAATATTGAACATCCTCGGTAACATCTTCAACTTCCCCGTTTGTGAAATACCCCATAACCTGCAAGCCACGCAAATCAAAGCGTTCGCCCAAATAATACACAGTTTTATCAGGCATTCTGGTTACAACAATTTTCTCAATCCATTTCGGTGAATTGTTTGTTGTGTTTTGGTTCTCGGTAATATCTTTATCGAATTCTTGATTGTCCTTTGAGTTCTTTATGGAGTTTTTGCTTGTCTCAAGATTTGAGATTACACCTTCTTCAGTTGGGTTTTCAAAAATATCTGTTGTAGAACCATTTTGAGCCAAAGGATATTTCTGCGGTCTTTTATTATATTTATTAACAGGATTTTTACCGGCTTGCTCAGTTATTTCATTGTTATCTGTAGTTTCCTTTTCTGTAACTAAGTCAGAATGAGCTTGTGTCTTATCAACATTATGTGTGTCACTACCTGAAACAACAGGCGAAACAGAGTTGGAATTTTCAGACTGCAATACCCCAACTGCTATCAAGGCAATAACAATCAAACAACAAATTGAAGTAACTGTACCGAGTATTTTTTTATTTTTTGCTTTTTTCTCTGCAAAATAGCGATCTCTGCGTTTAAGAAGATTGTTCGTAATTTCAGTGTAATTCTTCATAAATAAAGCCCTCCTTATCTAATTCTGATTTCAAAGCATTTTTGGCTCGATACAAAAGATTTTTAATTTGTTTATCATTTTTTTTCATAACAACTGCTACTTCAGCGTTGGAAAACTCTTCGAAATAAACTAACCAAAGAACTTGGCGGTAATCAATATGTAATTTTTTTATTGCATTGTGAACCGTAATCTTTTGTTCTTCGATAATATACATTTTTTCAAGGTCACATTCTTCCTTTAGATAATTTGCCACCTCATCCAAAGGAACATCAGCTTGTTTCGAATTGTGTCTGATGTAATCAATCGCTACATTCCGCCCGATGGTATAGAGCCAGGTTTTAAATGAGTATTTCGCTTTAAATCTCGGCCTTTTTGTTATGATTTTAAAAAAGGTTTCCTCCATCAATTCCTCTGCAATAGATATATTTTCTACAAAACCATTGATGTAAAGAATCAAGCCGTCCTTATAATCCCTTACAATTTCTGTTAAGCCGTTGTCGTCACCATCAAGGAAACGGCGGTAGCTACTTGCACCGTTATCCATTGATTTACTCCTCTCCGAAAGGTTTATTTATGCCCTTTCACTTATTAAACGAATAAAACATTAAAAAGTCTCACCTAATTTTATAATATTTTTAAAAAAATTACAAATAAAAAACTGAAAGTCAAATTTTACTTTGACTTTCAGAAGAAAAACAGCTTATTTTATTCGAACTATCTCATTGTTTCGTTGGATAGAGCGATTATTTAAAATACTTTCACAAATTTCCAAATCCTCGGGGGTATTGATACCTCGAAGATCATCGCCATCCTCTGTAAAGTAGGTTTCAACCTTCATCCCCTTTTTAACCATAAGCTCGGGCACTTCCGTTATATAATACTCCTTTTGAATATTGGAACAACCGATTTCAGGCAGTACTTGAAATAAAGATTTACTATTAAAAACCATAACGCCTGAAAACAACTCTTTAATAGCTGCTTGTTCAGGAGTACAATCCTTTCCCTCAACAATACGTGCAAAACGACCATCTTCATCACGAATGATGCGTGCCCATAGCTTTAAAGAAGCATTTGCAGCAGTCATAAGTGTGCAGTCTGCGTTATTTTCTGCGTGCTGACGGCACATTACTTCCATTTCTTCACGACGGAACAAAGGCATATCTCCGAAAGTGATTAGTACGCTTCCGTCAAAGCCTTCAAATTCTTTGGCACATTCCATAATAGCGTGTCCTGTGCCAAGTGGTTGCTTCTGCTCAACATAAATGTAGTTGTCACCAAAGTAATCAATGATTTTTTCTTTGCCGAAACCTACAACAATATATGTATCTTTTTTATCAATAAAAGAGGTGTTTTCTAAAATATGCTCTAATATCGGTTTATTTGCGACGGAAAACATCGACTTGGGCAAATCACCACTGATTTTTTTTAGTCTGCTACCCTTTCCTGCTGCAGGAATAATTACTCTTAAAGGTTTCATTTCAAGCTCCATAATTTTACACTTCAACATATTCACACACATTGACCTCAAGCCCCTGTGTATCATAGATTTTTTGCAGTATTCTTCTTATTTCAGGCAACTTTTTTTCCATATCTTCCAAAAGCCTCAGCTGTGTTCGTGCTCTGTCAAGATTTTGACCGGGATAATCAATGTGATAATATGTATCGCCGTTTATATGATCCATTAAAAAGCGAATACCGTCCTCTGCGGTAATTATCAAGGACGCATACGGAAGCAACTGCAATTCTTCGTTTGTGAGAATATCTCCGCAGGCTTCAAGATACCCGCGGGCATAGGCTTCATAAAGATTCAAATCACAGGAAACCTTGCTTAAATCCTTTTCATCGTCCTTGGCAGTGTTTGTACCGATTCTCATACTATCACCAAAATCATACAATGGTGATGATGGCATAACAGTATCAAGATCAATAATCGCAACAGGCAGATGTGTTATATTGTCAAAAAGGATGTTGTTTAAGTTGCAGTCATTATGGCAAATGCGTGTCGGGATTTTACCGCTATCTAAAGCCTCGGTGATTTTCCCGAACATATTGGTGCGTTCACGAATGAAATCAATTTCATTAGAAACACTATCAACACGCTTTACAGGGTCGAGTAAAATTGTAGCTTCTAAATCAAAATAACGACTCTTGGTATTATGGAAGTTAGGAATAACTTCTTTTATTTTAGTTGCATCAACAGAAGCCAGTACTTTTATAAATCGCCCGAAAGCGACACCCGCATAGTAAAACACTTCCGGTTCTTCCGGAATATCAAGAGAATACACATCATCAAAGTATGTCATCATACGCCAAACTCCCGAGGAGTCTTTAAAGCACAGCTTACCGTCTTTGGTATTACGGAGTGTCTGCACAGCTCCTCGTTCGTGTTGCCCGGGCATATCGAGTCGTTCAATTAAATGAGCAGTTGTCAGCTGAAAGTTGCTCAACAATGCATCAACATCAGGAAAGACATCAGTATTGATCCGTTGAAGAATATACTTGTGGATATTGTTATTTTCAGAAATAGTTTCAACTTTGTAGGTGTGGTTGATATAACCTTTATTGATATGCTCGATATTTGTAATCTTTCCTTGTATCTCAAAATGTTCTGCTACATTTTTCAGAAGGTTCATTTTATACTTCTCCGTTAAGTTTAAATGCAAGTCTTCAAAGAGTGTTGTTATTCACAATTGATTATAACTCACCCGATATTTTTTTGCAATACACATAGAAACAATAAACCAAAAATAAAGCCGAGCCCGATTCGGACTCGGCTGTTTTATCAGAAATGCCAATCAATAAATTTTCTGAATATCATTACAATCTGATTAATAAAATTAGTGAATTCAAAGTTTAAATAAGAAAGTACATAGGGTTCTGTAAAATTCCAATCATCTTCTTTAATAACAAGGTCTTCGTTATCAACAAAGTAGCCCGGTTCAAGAAAAGCTTTCGTTTTCATTTTAGCGTTAAGAATATTTCTGCACGCTTCACGCATTGCGGTACCAAAGCCAATGGGGTCTGCGTAATACTGCATTTCAATTGCCGCAATATGCGAAGGCATATTAAGGAACCAAACACCTGTAAGCATTGTATCATTACCATTATAAATTGCAAGAACAGGACTCATATAACCGTTACCGACAAAATTGTTAGAATAGTCGGAAACAACATAACCATCATATCCCCATTCTTCACGAAGCAGATCTTTCAAAAGCTCTGAACTTGCACCGCACCAATCAGTACCGATTCTGTTATAAGCGGACATTACTCCGTGACAAGCCGATTCTTTAACAGGAATCTCAAAAGCCTTTAAGTAAATTTCACGCATTGTCTGTTCATCCGCCCAAGTAAAAACACCTGCACGTTGGGATTCCTGGTCGTTCATTACAAAGTGCTTAATTGTTGTAACAAGACCTTGTCCCCAAGCACCATCGATAATTTCGGCACCCATTGTTCCGGAAAGAACGGGATCCTCCGAGAAATATTCAAAATTTCTGCCACCCATAGGGTTTCTGTGGATGTTAACACCGGGAGCATACCAGATATCAGTACCAATGCTCCTTGCCTCTATACCTACACAGTCCCCCATTTTATTTGCAAGTGCTTTATTCCAAGTACAAGCAATTGCAGTAGCACAAGGGTAAGCAGTACCGCTATCTGTATACGCAATACCATGAGCACCTTTGATACTGGAGGGACCATCATTATCCCAAGTTTGCGGAACACCAAGTCTCTCGATTCCGTGTGTCTGATAACCGCCACGAGCAACAAGATTTGTCATTTCTTCAAGGGTAAGCTGATCAAGAAATTTATCCATAAGCTCTTCGTTTTCATAAACATCCTGAAGGGTGATAACGCCTGTATCGTATGTTACCCCCATTTTAGGAGCTGTACCCTCTTTAGTTGGTTCAGGATATTTATCCGCCTTTTTAATTGCTTCAGTTTTAACGAGTTGTCTTGCAACAGGGTATGTTTCTTCAGCATTAGACCTTGAAAGAACTGTAAAGCCTGAATATGCGTCTTCAAACAGATTATTAATTTCAGTTCCTGAAACTTCATCGTTTTTTATCACAACATCTTCATCAAGAGCAAATGTAAATGAATCAATATGATATCGAACATTTTCGCCAAGAATTATCTGATAATCACCTTTTTCAAGCACCCAGGCTTCATTATTAAATCTATCGTAAGAAGCCATATCATTTATATCAAAATCAACTGTAACAATTTCACTTTCATTAGGTGCAAGAAGTTTTGTTTTTTCATATCCACCCAACGATATTGCACTTTTTTCAATTTTACCGGTGTAGGGTGCACTGTAATAAATCTGCACAGTGTCCTTACCATTCACATCACCTATGTTTGTAACCTTGACATCAACTCTAATTTTACCGTTTTCGGTACTTGTTGACACAATTTCTTTTGTAAAAGTTGTGTAGGAAAGACCGTATCCGAAAGGATACTGAACCTTGTCTTTTGCAAAGGTTTCAAAGTAACGATAACCTACATATATACCCTCCTGATATTCAACATAGTATTCCCCACCATCATATTCATAGGTACCAAAGTTTTGTGTTGATGGATGGTCATAGATGCTGTATGCGATTGTATCCGCAAGTCTGCCCGAAGGATTGATTTCACCTTTAAGCATCTGTCCGACTGCTCTCATACCAAATTCGCCGGGAATCCAGATAATAGCAGCAGCCTTTATACTTTCATATTCATCAAGAAAACCCATTTCCATTACATTACCTATGTTAAAAAGCACGATAACCTCTGAAAATGTAGAAGCAACCTTATCCACCATTGCTCTTTCGGCATCACTCAAAGAAAGAATCTCGGGTGAAAGGTCAGAGTTTTCTGCACTTGTTCTGCCAATAACTATTATGGCGGTATCGGAAAAGTTTTTTGCCCGTGCCATTACATCATCAGTAAGCATATCAGGATTCATTTCATTCAATGCGCTTTTTGCAAGCAAAAGCTGAAGAAGGTTATTGAAAACAGTGCTACCGGTTTTTAAAATTTCATCAGAACTGCAGTATTCATCGTAGAGCTCCATAAGTTCTGTGTTATAAACAATTCCGGACTCTTCGAGTGCTTCATAAAAATATACCGGATCGTGAGTGGTAATAGCCCCGGAGCCTGCACCACCCAAAAGAGGTACTACGGATGCCGCACCGAAAACATTAACCTTTTTTCCTGCAAGAGGCAATGTTTCATCCACATTCTTAAGAAGAACTATACCCTCTTGCTCGATTTCAACAGCAACCTGACTCGACATTGCTACAACATCATCAGGAATGTTTCCGCTCACGGCAAATGACGGAACTACCAGATAAGTTAAAAGGAGTGTGAAAACAAGCGTTACGGCAATTACCTTATTTGATTTTTTCATTATGTAATCTCCCCTTAATTAAAAATATTTACCATAGTTTCAATATAACAAAAGTTTTTTTGATATTCAATACTTTTTTTCAATATTAACAAAATTAATGATAATCGCATTGTTGTTTTAAGCGTTTTTCACAATGCAATTTGTTAAATAAAAAAGACTACTGATTATAAAACCAGTAGTCTGATAAATTAAAATTATTATTCACTTATTCCCATTCGATGGTGCCTACAGGCTTCGGAGTAAGGTCATAAAGAACACGGTTTATTCCCTCTACCTCTGTGGTAATTCTGTTTGTTATTTTATGAAGAACGGTATAAGGAATTTCCTCGATTGTTGCTGTCATTGCATCCTTAGTGTTAACCGCACGAATGATTGCAGGCCAACCCTCGTAACGCTTTTCGTCTCTTACACCAACGCTTTTAACATCGGGAATGGCGATGAAATACTGCCAAACCTTTTCTGCAAGACCGGCATAATCAAATTCTTCTCTGAGGATTGCATCAGCTTCACGGAGAGCATGGAGCCTGTCTCTTGTGATGGCACCAAGGCAACGAACGCCGAGACCGGGACCGGGGAACGGCTGACGGTAAACCATAGCGTGAGGAAGACCGAGAGCTTCACCTACCACCCTAACCTCGTCCTTATAAAGGAATTTGACGGGCTCAACAAGCTCAAAGGTGATACCCTCAGGCAAACCGCCGTCATTGTGATGTGACTTAATACCCTTTTTGCTCTCAAGAATATCAGGATAAATAGTTCCCTGACCGAGGAATTTTACACCCTCTTTATTTAACTTAACAGCCTCGTCATTAAATACCTCAATAAATTCAGCACCGATTGTTTTACGCTTCGTTTCAGGGTCGGAAACGCCTGCAAGTTTATCAAGAAAACGGTCTGTTGCGTCAACATAAATAAGCTGACAATCCATTTCTTTGCCAAAGATTTCTATGACCTGCTCGCTTTCATTTTTACGCATAAGGCCGTGGTTAACATGAACGCAAACAAGCTTGTTTCCGATAGCCTTTATAAGAAGAGCTGCAACTACTGAGGAATCAACACCGCCGGAAAGTGCAAGCAAAACTCTGTTATCACCAACCTGAGCACGGATTGCCTCAACCTGCTCTGCTATAAAAGCATCGGCAAGCTCTTTGGTGGTAATTCTAACCATTTCATCGGGACGTTTAGGAAAATCCATATTTTATACCTCCAAAAAACTATAAAGAAATAAACTTAATCAGTGTAGTTATCAAAATAACCCTGAACAAGAATGATAGGTGTGCCTTTATCACCGGAACCACTTGTAAGGTCACAAAGTGAACCTATAAGGTCGGTAAGCTGTCTGGGTGTTGTGCCCTGAGAAGCCATATTACCTACAAGGTTATCAGACTTCGCTTTAATGCTCTTTGAAATTGCTTCTTTAAGCTCTGCACCGGAAAGACCTTTAAAATCGTTATCTGCAAGATATTTAAGCTTAAGCTCATTAGGTGTACCGATAAGACCCGATGTATGTGCGGGTGAAACAACAGGATCAGCAAGCTCCCAGATTTTACCTTGGGGGTCCTTAAATGCACCGTCACCATATACCATTACTTCGATATGCTTTCCTGTTCTTTTAAGGAACTCTGTCTGAATATCTTCAACAAGGTCCTGACAATCTCTCGGGAAAAGCTTGATTGTATCCTCAGTAGATTTATTTGAACCTAAAAGACCGTATTTTTCATTGCAACCACTACCGTTTACAGGAACGTTAAGAATATCGTCAAGACCGCAAACTACTTTAGCACCAGCTGCTTTGAGAATTCTCTTTGTTCTGGCTCTTGTGTGAATATCGCAAGTAAGAACACAGTCAGTATAGTTAAGTATTGTTTTTGGCTGATTTGCGAAGATAATTTCTGGCTCTGCACCTGCTTCTCTGATAATTTCAGAGTAATAAGCAACATAGTCAACGCCTGTGAATTCGTGTTTGTTTTCGCCAAAAAGTTCTCTGTATTTTGCTTCGTCAAGTACATCTGAATAGGGGTTAATTCCTGCTTCGTCAACTTGGTCAAGACTTACGAGTGAGTTACCAACCTCGTCGCTTGGGTAGCTGAGCATAAGAACAACCTTTTTAGCGCCTTTAGCAATACCACGAAGGCAGATTGCAAAACGGTTTCTTGAAAGAATTGGGAAAATAACACCAATTGTCTCACCACCAAGCTTTGCCTTAACATCAGCTGCAATATCGTCAACTGATGCGTAGTTGCCTTGTGCACGTGCAACGATAGATTCTGTGAGAGAAACAACGTCTCTGTCACGCATTTCAAAATTTTCGCTTTCAGCTGCTTCAAGTACACTTGTTACTGTAATGTCAACAAGGTCATCGCCTTGTCTGATAATAGGGCAACGAATACCTCTTGAAACAGTACCGACTTTTCTTTCCATATATATCTCTCCAATATAAAAAATACGAAAGTAAAATCTAAAAATTCCACAAACAAACCATAAAAAAAGTCCATATTTGCCGAATATTAAAAATTACACACTATTATATAATATTTTTTTCAAAAAAGTCAATAAAAACATATAGCACACAAGTAAAAATTCTTATATGATTTTTGTGCATTTTTGTGCAATTTTTTATGTGATTTTATAATTGTAAAAATATGTTGGATTTTGAGAAAAAACAATTAAACAAATCTCAAAAAAACTGTCAATTTTCATTGACTTTTATATAGTATAGCAGTATAATATCTTAAATATGATTACAATGCATTATTATGGATTGTTGCGTTTACTTTTACTATTGGGAGCACGAATTTATGTATAGGAGTATAAAAAGATTTCTTGATTTTACTATCGCTTTAATGGCGTTAATTATTCTTTCACCTGTTTTTTTAGTTGTGGCTTTGATTATAAAACTCACTTCTCCCGGACCTGTAATTTTCAAACAGAAGCGCATAGGTCTTGATGGCAAAGTTTTTGAGATTTATAAGTTCCGTTCAATGGTTGTGGGTGCTGAAACACAGGGCAGTGGAGTTTACTCAGGTAAAGGTGATGCGCGAGTTACTGGTATAGGCAAAATCATTCGTTCAACAAGTATTGACGAGTTACCACAGTTTGTAAACATTCTTAAGGGCGAAATGAGTTTTGTAGGACCTCGTCCTCCACTTACATATCATCCTTGGGATTATTCAGAGTATAGTGATTTCCAACTTCGTATGTTTGAGGTAAGACCGGGCATTACAGGTTGGGCACAGGTAAATGGTAGAAAAGATGTTGAGTGGAACAGACGCATTGAACTTAATGTATGGTATGTTGATAATATGTCACTGTGGCTTGATATAAAGATTATTTTCACAACTTTCCTTAAAGTCCTTAAGAACGAAGATAATGAAAATATAGGTGCAACAGTAGTTGCAAAGGAAGAAAAAGAAACTGAAACAGTAGAAAAATAAGAGGTAGTTATGGCTCTTCAGTTAATGTTCGTTACAAATCGTGTTGATGTGGCAGAAGCAGCACAGTCTGCAGGTGTTGACCGTATATTTGTAGATATGGAATATATCGGCAAATCTGACCGTCAGGGCGGAATGGATACAGTTCAGAATATGCACACTCTCGAAGATGTAAAAGCACTTCGCAAGGTGCTTACAACATCAACACTTCATGTCCGTTGTAATCCAGTGCATGACGCAACTGACAGTTACCCATCAACTGAGGAAGAAATTAACAGTATAATAGACGCAGGTGCAGATGTTATAATGTTACCGTTCTTTCAAAATGCTCAGCAGGTACATCGCTTTATTAATGCAGTAGGTGGCAGAGCAAAAACCAATTTGCTTGTTGAAACTCCCGAGGCTGCAGAAAATATTGATGAAATACTTGAAATCGACGGAATTGATGAAATCCATATTGGTCTTAACGACTTACATTTAGGTTACGGAATGACCTTTATGTTTGAGTTGGTAGCAGATGGTACAGTACAGAAACTCTGCGAAAAAATTGCAAAGAAAAATATAAGTTATGGTTTTGGTGGAGTTGCCCGTGTTGGTACAGGTACTCTTCCTGCAGAGTGTATTTTGGGTGAACATTATAGATTGGGCTCAGAGCGTGTTATTCTTTCCCGTGCATTTTGTGATGTTGCTAAAGAAAACAATTTTGAAGTAGTAAAAGAAAAATTTAATACTGGTGTTCACGACATCCGTGAATTTGAAAAAGAGTTACTTAACAGTTGGAATGAAGATACATACAAAGCGAACCAACTAAAAACGCAAGAATGTGTTGCAAAGATTGTTGAGATTATAAAGAATAAGTAAAGGATAAGTTATGAAACTTTTAATGACAGGTGCTTTTAACTGCACAGATGAGCAAAAACTGAATATAGAAAAGCTCGGCTGTGAAGTTATGTTTCAACAAATGGAAAATGAGCCCTTGTCACAAGAAATGTTCACAGTAGACGCAGTAATCTGTAATGGTCTTTTTTTACATAATGATTTAGAAAAGTTCCCGAATCTTAAATTCGTTCAACTTACAAGTGCAGGGCTTGACCGTGTACCAGTACAAAAAATGAAATATAAAGGTATTACACTCTTCAACGCAAGGGGCGTTTACAGTACTCCTATGGCAGAATGGGTACTTACGGGTGTACTTGCATTATATAAGCATATAAATACATTTTATAGTAACCAACAAAATCATAAATGGGTTAAAGATAGAAATGTAAAAGAGTTGTCAGGCAGTACAATCTGTATTGTAGGTTGTGGCAGTGTTGGTACTGAATGTGCAAAAGTATTTAGATCATTCGCAAGTGAGATTATTGCAGTTGATATAGTAAAACCTGCAAGTGACTTGTTTGATAATTACTATACTATAAATAATGTAACAGAAGCAGTAAAAAACGCAGATGTTGTAATTCTTACACTTCCGTTAACAGACGAAACACGAAATCTGTTTAACAAAGAACTTCTTTCACAGTTCAAAAACAATGCAATTCTTGTAAATATTTCAAGAGGTGCAGTTGTGAATGAAGATGATTTAATAAACGCACTTAAAGAGGATAAACTTGGTGGTGCAGTGCTTGATGTTTTCAATACTGAACCGTTAAGTGAAGAAAGTGAGCTTTGGGATTTAGAAAATGTAATTATTACACCTCACAATTCCTTTGTATCACAAAAAAACAATGAAAGACTTTATAAAGTTGTATATAACAATCTAAAAGATTTTATGAAAGGGGAAGAAAACAAGTGAAATTCATATTAGTTTCCCCAAAAAACCGTACTGCATATAACTTCCGTGGCGATTTAGTCAAAAAGATTATTGCAAACGGTTACGAGGTTATAATTACTGGCCCTAATCGTGACAATATAGAAAAGGTTGAAGAGTTAGGTGCAAGGTTTGTTGAAATACCAATGAACAAGAACGGAGTAAATCCATTAAAGGATTTTGCATATATGAATGCACTCCGTAAACTTTTCAAAACGGAAAAACCTGATGTGATTTTAGGTTACACTTCAAAACCAGTAATTTACGCATCTATAGCAGGTAAACTTAGCGGCGTGTCACATAAGGTTGCAATGGTAACAGGTGCAGGGTATGCCTTTACGGCAAAAACAAAAAAGGCAAAAATCATAAAACTGATTATGTCAATTCTTTATAAAATAGGTTTTATGTGTGCCGACACAGTAATCTTTCAAAATACTGATGACAAAGAACAGTTTGTAAACGAGCATCTTGTTAAAGCAGATAAATGTGAAGTGGTAAATGGTTCGGGCGTTAATATGAAAAAGTTTTCTGTTTCACCATATCCTGAGCAAATAACATTCTTTATGTTGTCCCGAGTTATGTATTCCAAGGGAATACGCGAGTATTTAGAAGCTTGTGAAATCGTAAAAGATAAATATCCCGATGCAAGATGTATGTTACTTGGCGCTTGTGAGGGAATACAGGATTCACTTTCACAAGAAGACCTTAATACATATATAGAAAAAGGTATTATCGAACATTTTGGTGAAACTGATACAGTAGCTGACTACTATAAACAATGTTCAGTTTATGTATTACCGTCTTATAGAGAGGGTACACCAAGGACAGTGCTTGAAGCAATGTCTATGGGCAGAGCAGTAATTACAACTCACGCACCGGGCTGTCGTGAAACAGTAATTGATGGTGAAACGGGCTTTCTTGTTCCAACTCATAACGGACAAGCAGTAGCCGAAAAAATGATTGAATTTATAGAACATCCCGAACTTATTTCTACAATGGGAGCTAAAAGTCACGAATATTGCAAAAATAAGTTCGATGTAAATAAAGTAAACGAAGATATGTGCAAATATCTCAAAATAGAAGGAGAGAAATAAAATGTCATTGTATGAAAAAATTGTTAATGGCGAAGAAAAAATTTCACTTGTAGGTCTTGGCTATGTTGGTATGCCTATTGCCGTTGCTTTCTCAAAGAAAGTAAAGGTTGTAGGTTTTGACCTTAATGCTAAGAAAATTGAACTCTATAAAAATGGTATTGACCCAACAAACGAAGTTGGCGATGATGCTATTAAAGCTTGTACAGTAGAATTTACTGCTGATGAAACAAAACTTCGTGAGGCAAAATTCCACATTGTTGCAGTTCCAACACCTGTTAATGATGACCACACACCTGACCTGACCCCAGTTGAAGGAGCATCAACAATAGTTGGTCGTAACCTTACAAAAGGTTCAATCGTTGTTTATGAATCAACAGTATATCCAGGCGTTACAGAAGATATTTGTATTCCAATTCTTGAAAAAGAATCAGGTCTTAAATGTGGCGTAGATTTCAAAATTGGTTACTCACCAGAGCGTATCAACCCAGGTGATAAAGTTCACCGTCTTGAAACAATCGTTAAAATCGTTTCAGGTATGGATGAAGAGTCACTTGACGAAATTGCAAAGGTTTATGAGCTTGTTGTAGAAGCAGGTGTTCATAGAGCAGAAAATATTAAAGTTGCTGAGGCTGCAAAGGTTATCGAAAACAGCCAGCGTGACATAAATATTGCATTTATGAATGAACTTTCAATTATCTTCAACAAGATGGGCATTGATACACAGTCAGTTCTTAAAGCAGCAGGCACAAAGTGGAATTTCCTTAAATTCTTCCCAGGTCTTGTTGGCGGCCACTGTATCGGTGTTGACCCATACTATCTTACATATAAAGCAGAGCAGTTAGGTTACCATAGCCAGATAATCCTTTCAGGTCGTAGAATTAACGACGATATGGGTAAATATGTTGCTGAAAGCGTTGTTAAAAACCTTATCAAAGCTGATGTTGCTATCAAGAGTGCAAAGGTTGCAATTCTTGGTTTCACATTCAAAGAAAACTGCCCAGACACAAGAAATACAAAGATTATTGATATCTATAATGAACTTAAAGAGTATGGCATTACTGCAACAGTTGCAGACCCTGCAGCAGATGCAGACGAAGCAAAATGGCTTTATGATATGGAATTTGTTGATATGTCAACAATTAAAGATTGTGATGCAGTAATCCTTGCAGTTGCTCACGAAGAGTTCAAAGATTTAACACAGGCTGACTTTGACAAGATGTTCAAAGCAGGTGACAATTCAACAAAAGTACTTGCTGATATTAAAGGTCTTCTTGACCGTAAAGAATACGAATCAGCAGGCTATAACTACTGGAGATTATAATCCATATTTTTTTGAAAGAAGGATTTTAATGGAATTAACTGTTACGGGTAATGCCGAAACAATTAAAAAGATACTCACAAATAAACCACAGTATAAAGAATGTCTTTTTTCAAGAGGTTATCTTATTACAGAAGATAGCTTGAATGTAGAAGATTATCCATTCTACAACTTGTGGAAGACTGAAAAAATAGGACAATACACAGCATTTATTCATAAAGACCAGGATTACTGTCTTTATGAACAAAATGGTGTAAGATTCCTTATAATCGGTCATGCTTATAACCCATTCAATGAGATTTATGACGAGAAACAATTACTTTCACAAAGTGCAAATGCGTATTTTCAGTCAAAAGAAGCGTTTTTTGAGTGCATAAATGAGTGGACAGGCATTTATTGTGTGTTTGTTTTTGACAAAGAAGTACTTGGTGTGCAAGATTGTGCAGGTATTAAAGCACTTTACTATGGTGCACCAAATGGTAAAGTGTGCTTCGCATCACATCCCCAAATGGTGGCAGATATTTACGGTCTTAAAATGGACCCATTTGTTGAAAAACTTGTTGCAAACAGATTTTATAATATTGGTAACAGATATTTGCCGGGCGACTTATCACCATTCAAAGAGTTAAAAAGGAGTGGTGCAAATGTTTATGTATCTTGTGATGAAAGTAAAAACTTTAATATTACCCGTTTTTACCCTGTAAGACCTCTCGAAATGTGCAAAACAGAAGAGGATTACGAAAAGGGCATAGAACAGGCTTATAAAATTCTTCATAAAAATATTGAATTGGCATCTAAAAAATGGCCAAATTCAGCAATTTCTCTTTCAGGTGGTACTGACAGTAAAACTACTCTTGCTTGTGCAAATGGATTGTATGATAATTTTACATATTTCAGTTTTCAGTCAAAAGATACAGAAGTTACTGACTCAAATGCAGCCCGTGAAATCTGTGATAAAATCGGCTTAAAGCATGATATTTATCCAATCCCTGCCGAAAACAGCGAGATTGAAGATTATGATGAATTAAAAGCAATAATCGTTCACTCATACGGTTATGTGCGTGGTCTTGCAGAGCGTGAAATTAGAAAACATATCTGTATGTATCGTTGGAACTACTTTGATACAGAGGTAAAATCTTGGATTTCAGAAATAGTACGCGTGTTCTTTGAAAGAAAATATGGTACAAAATTTCCTGAAAAGCTTACACCTCGTCATTTCAGTATTTTCCAAACAAGATATTTCTTGTCACCATCACTTCTTTATAAGTCAGATAAGATTTATAAGGAATATATGGAAAAGTTTGACCTTGTTGAACCAAAGTTTAACTTTGAGCATACGGATATGTATTATTGGGAAGTACGTATGAGCAGTTGGGGTATGATGGTTACACAATCCCTTGATATCTGTCATAGAATAACATTCCCGTTCAATAACAGAAAACTTGTTGAGTTAATGCTCACATTACCTCGTGAAAATAGAAAAACAGACAAAGCACATAACGATATTATAAAAATTGCAAATAAAGATATTTATGACGCAAATATTCATATCCTGAATAATTACTTCCATTCAAGAAGAATTATGCTTGAAAATGCGTATTTCAAATATCGTACAATGTTTAAGAAATAAAGGTGATATAAAATGGGCTACAAACACTTAAAATTTCCCGAAAATTCAGTATTCTTAGTAACAGGTGCAGCAGGATTTATCGGCTCAAATCTTTGCGAAGCAATACTTAATATGGGTTATAAAGTAAAGGCGCTTGACGACCTTTCAACAGGTAAACAAAAGAACATTGATATGTTCCTTGATAATCCAAACTATACATTTATAAAAGGTGATATCAAAGACCTTGATACTTGCATGAAAGCTTGTGAGGGCGTAGATTATGTTCTTAACCAAGCAGCTTGGGGTAGCGTTCCTCGTTCAATTGAAATGCCACTTTTCTATTGCAAAAACAATATTGAAGGTACACTCAATATGATGGAAGCAGCTCGTCAGAATGGTGTTAAGAAATTTGTTTATGCTTCAAGTTCATCAGTTTATGGTGATGAGCCAAATCTTCCAAAGTATGAGGGAAGAGAGGGCAACCTTCTTTCACCTTATGCACTTACAAAGCGTTGTGATGAAGAATGGGGTAAGCTTTACACCAAACTTTACGGACTTGATACTTACGGAATGAGATATTTCAACGTATTCGGTCGCCGTCAGGACCCTGATGGTGCTTATGCGGCAGTTATTCCAAAGTTTTTGAAACAACTTCTTAACGGCGAAACACCAACTATTAATGGCGATGGTAAGCAAAGCCGTGACTTTACATACATTGAAAATGTTATTGAAGCAAACCTTAAATGTTGTCTTGCACCAAGTGAGGCGGCAGGTGAGGCATATAATATTGCTTACGGCGGACGTGAATACTTAATCGACATTTACTATGGTCTTACAAAGGCTTTGGGTGTTGATATTGAGCCAAACTTCGGACCTGACCGTAAGGGTGATATTAAGCACAGTAACGCTGACATCTCAAAAGCAAAACGTCTTTTGGGCTATGACCCCGACTACAGTTTCCAAGATGGTATCAAACTCGCAATCGAGTGGTATAAGGAGAATTTGTAATCTCTCAAGATAAGAATTATTTTTAAGGAAAGATTTTATGGAGCCTATTCGTGTTTTGCAAATAGTTTCATCTATGATTGTTGGTGGGACAGAAAATTTCTTAATGACAAATTATAGATATATTGATAAAAACCGAGTGCAATTTGATTTCTTGAAACATCGTGATACACATGACTACTATGATGATGAAATTTTAAGTATGGGTGGCAGAATATATTCGGTTCCACCTATTAACCCACTTCGTCAAGTGCAATACGATGTTGCTGTATCGCAGTTTTTTAAGGAACATAAAGAAACATATCCTGTAATACATTCTCATTTGAATTCACTTAGTGCATATTCATTACGAATTGCAAAAAGAGAGGGCATTCCCGTAAGAATTGCACATGCACATGCTAAACCAAATACAATTAACTACAAAACCCCAATAATAATGTACACGAAGCATATTGTTAAGAATTATTATACAGATGCTTTTGCCTGTTCTAATGACGCAGGCAAGTGGTTATTTGGTAGTTCTCCATTTACGATAATACCAAATGCTATTGATTCTAATATGTATTTACCTCAAGAACAGATTCGCAGAGATATAAGAGAAGAATTGGGGCTTTCTGATGGTTTTGTTATAGGTATGGTTGCAAACTTCAAAACGGTTAAGAATCATGGGTTTATTGTGGATGTCTTTTCAAAAGTATTGAAAAAAGTACCTAATGCTTATCTGATTCTTGTAGGCTATGGTGAAGTTAAAGCTAATATCGAAAAATTGGTAGCCGATATGAATTTAAGTAACAGAGTAATATTTACAGGTTTACGCGAAGATGTAAATCGTATATTGCAAGGATTAGATGTATTTGTTCTACCTTCTGTATCCGAGGGCTTTGCAATTTCAGTTTTAGAAGCTGAGGCGGTAGGTATACCTTGTGTTGTTTCAACGGGCATACCAACAGAAGTTAAACTTTTTGATGAAATGAATACTTCTTTTATTTCAACTGCAAATGAAGATGATTGGATTGAAAAAATTGTTTCATTACAAAAGGCGACAAAAAGAAATTGGGTAAAAGAAATTTCCAAAACACAATATGATGTAAGAAATAATGCAGAAAAATTGATGGAATTTTATGAAGATAAGTATAGGAAGTGTCAAAAGTAAATGAACATTTTAGTTGTGTCTGGTGCCCCATGGGATGAAAATAATAGTTTTGGCAATACCTATACAAGTATTTTCAAAGATATTGAGGATTTGCATTTCGGCAATATTTTTTGTAAAGCTGGTACATTAAACAATTCTTTTAACATGGAAGGGTTTCAAATTACGGAAAAGTCAATTATTAAGAATTTGTTTAATCCAAGATATCCGACAGGGAGAAAAGTAAGTTCTAAAAAAGTCAATAATGAAAATAGTGCAAATTTTAAGCATTATGATACTGCAAGAAAGTTGCGTTGGGGATTTTTCTTCACTATTCGCGAACTGATTTGGATTGTAGGTAAGTGGAAAACAAAAGAGTTGCGTGACTATATTAAGGAGTTTAATCCTGATATTATGTTTATACCAATTTATCATGCAACATATCTTAATCGTGTTGCTCAATATGTGTGTAAAGTTGCGAATGTGCCGATAATTGGATATGTATCAGACGATGTTTATACATTAAAACAGTTTTCTTTGTCTCCGTTCTTTTGGATTAAGAGAATACTAGCAAGAACTCACATAAAAAAAACAGTTGAAAAATGTGAATTACTATATACAGTGTCGAAAGTCCAAAAAAAAGAATATGAAAATATTTTTGCATTACCCTGTAAGATACTTACAAAATATTCTGATTTTTCAGATTATCTAAAACCTGAATTCAAAGAACCAGAAGATATAATAAAAATGACTTATGCTGGTAATATAAGCAACGGAAGATACGAAATAATTTCAAATCTTGCAATGAGCGTTGAAAAACTTAATGAGAATGGTAAGAAATTTGAATTAGATATTTATACAACCAGTATATTAAAAGATAAACAGAAGAAAAAGCTTTTAACTGAAAGTGTTCATCTTCATCCACCGGTGAGTTATAATGAAATTCGTGAAATCCAAAAGAAGTCGGATATTCTTGTGCATGCAGAGGCTTTTAATCTTCAAGAAAAATTGGCAGTGCATCAGTCATTTTCAACAAAGATTGTTGACTATCTCGAGACGAATCGTTGTATTTTGGCGATTGGTAGTGACTATTGTGCATCAATTCAATATTTTATTGATAATGAGTGTGGTGCAGTTGCAAAAAGCTTTGATGAAATAGAAACTCGTTTAAGAGAACTGTACGAAAATCGTAATTTATTTAAGTATTATGCTGATAAAGCGTGGGAAAGTGGTAAATGTAATCATAATAAAGCAGATATGCAAAAAATGATTATTGAAGATTTGAAAGGTGTTCTTATAAAAAATTAGAAAGATTTCAACAACGACATTTTGTGAATAATATTTTTTGTCATTAGTCGCAAAGATGGGGTAACGATAGGCCATATTATAAGGAACGATTGTGATAGAGTTGCTTATAACAAACGGGAGTTATTACAGAAAACTTAATGAATGTATCAAAAGCAAAAATAAATTGACTTAATTTGTATTAAGAAGTTATAAATATAGAAAAACGCTATAGTTAACGATAGATTAATAGAATATTTTTGAGTAGTTTTAATGATTATTTGTAATTTGAAAAATAGAAAGGGGTGTAACAATGTTAGTTTATCTTATAAATATTATTTTGATATTTCTTTGGGCAATACTTTTGTTAAAAACAAATCCAACAGATAAAAAGAAGAAACTTTATTGCGGTATTGTTGCACTTCAGTGGATTTTAATTTCGGGTCTTCGACATTGGTCGGTAGGCGCTGATACATATGCTTACCATGACCGATTTGAGTTAGTGAAAACATATTCATGGGACTATATTTTTTCAAGTTGTTGGGATTATTTATTTAATGGTGCAACGGTTAAGGATCCAGGTTATGATTTATTTGAAAAAATATTTCAGATTTTTTCAAATGATTATCAAATGTTTCTTATTTTTATTGCAGTTATATTTACAGGATTAATGGCAAGATGGATATATAAATATTCATCTATGCCAGAAATAAGTTTTTTAATTTATTCTATTCTTTTCTATTCTTTTTATGCCATTACTGGACAGCGTCAGACGGTTGCAACTGCTTTGATAGTGTTTCTAGGGTATGAATTTGCTCAAAAACGAAAATTTATAAAATTTGCAATAATTGCTTTTTTAGCCTTTTTGATACATAAGTCTTCAATTGTTTTTATTATATATTATCTTATTGCAAATATAAATTTTAGTTATATATATATTACAATAATGACGGTTGCTACTTGCATTATTGCTATATTAGGTAGAAGACTTTATGGCCCAATAGGATTAATGTTAGGTTTTTCAGAAGATGCTATTGAATATGATGGTGGTGGGGCCGAAACATATGCAACTGTACTGTTGATGCTTTGTTTGACATCATTTTTCTTATATTCGTGGATTAAAAAAAGGCGAGAAGATTCAACATATTTATATAACATGATGTTTTTAACAACTGCTTCATCGCTACTAATTTATCAACATCAAGGCTTTATGCGTATTCAACAATATTTTTCATTAGTTATTATGCTTATGGTGCCTGAAATTATATTGACAATTGAAAAAAAATACAGGGTATGGGCATACCTTGGTGTTGTTGGTGTGCTTATTCTCTATTTATTGCGTAACAATCCAAATTACAGATTCTGCTTTATGTAGTTTTAGAGGTGAAAAGGTTGAAAATTTTACAAATTAATGCAGTTTATAATCTTAGCAGTACAGGAAAACTCAATGCAGATTTTCAGAACTATGTGAATAATCGTACTGAACATATTTGCAAAACAGCCTTTTCTAGTGGTGGAACTAACAATGATGGATACATAATCGGTTCAGATTTCGATAGGCGTATTCATGGATTTTTATCGAGGCTAACAGGTAAGCAGGCTTGGTATTCAAAACGAACTACAAAAAAATTAATTAAGTTTATTGATGAATATTTACCTGATATTATCCAACTTGGCAATCTTCATGGCAATTACATAAATTTCCCTATGCTTGTTGATTATATTGCAAATAAAGACATAGCAACGGTTTTTACACTTCATGATTGTTGGGCTTTTACAGGTAGGTGTACCCATTATACAAGTGATAAGTGTTATAAATGGCAAACAGGTTGTTTTGAATGCCCTCGTTTAAGTAAAGATAATAACAGTTGGTTTATTGATAAATCAAAGGAACTCTGGCAAGAAAAACGAGTACTTTGGGGCAAAATTCCACATCTTGCAATTGTGGGCGTGTCACAGTGGATACTTGATGAAGCAAAAAAATCACCTTTAATGGAGAATGTTAAGATTTTCAAGCGGATTTATAACAGTCTTGATAGTAATGTTTTTAAGCCAGTTGTTTCAAATATCAGAGAACAATACGGATTGACTGATAAGAAAATTATACTTGGTGTTTCACCAGGTTGGATAGAATGTAAGGGGATTTATGATATCATAGAGCTCTCTAAGATTCTCCCGGATGATTATCAGATTGCTCTTGTGGGTAAAATGAGTAGTTCAATATCCACCGGTAACATAATTCATATTCCTGCAACTGAAGATGTAAATGAACTTGTAAAGTGGTATTCTGCAGCAGATGTATTTATTACTATGTCAAAAGAAGAAACTTTCGGTAAAGTTTCAGCAGAGGCGTTATTGTGTGGTACGCCTGTAGTATGTCTTAATAGTACTGCAAGTCCTGAATTGATAGGAGACAGATGCGGGTATGTGTGTAAGAGTAATACTGTTGAAGAATTCAAGGATTTAGTAATAAAAGTCATTGAAAATGGTAAAAATTTTTATTCAGAATCCTGTGTTAAATTTGCACGCGAAAACTTTAATACTGAAAAAAATCTTCAGGAATATTTGAATTTGTATGAGGAATTATTAAAAATATGAAGAGAGTTTTACAGGTTGTATCCTGTCTTGAATCAGGTGGAACAGAAGCGTTTATAATGAACAATTATAAAGCTGTTGATAAAAATAAAATACAGTTTGATTTCTTGGTTTTTGTAAAAAATGACCACCCATACATAGAAGAAATCAAAAAAATGGGTGGTAAAGTTTTTTTTGCAACGACTCCGTCAATTAAAAAGATTAAAACATTTTTAACAACAGTAGAAAAAATTATTCAAGAAAACGGACCATATTCTGCAGTTCATTCTCATGTGAATATTGCAAATTCTTGGGTTATGTTAGCAGCAAAAAATGCGGGAGTACCTATAAGAATTTCTCATTCACATGCAGTTTTCAAAGTTTCTAATGTTTTTGAAAAGATTTTAAGAAAATGTCAAAAAAACTTTATAAAAAAGAATGCTACAGATTTTCTTGCTTGTAGTAATGAGGCAGGTAATAGCCTTTACGGAGAAAAATTTTTCTCAAAGAATGGAAAAGTTATAAAAAACGGGATTGATTTATATAAATTTTTCAATATTACAGAAAAATCTGAAGAATTAAAGAATGAATTTAATCTTTCAAACGAAAATGATTTGATTTTGGGTAACATTACTCGTTTTGATAGCAATAAAAATCAAACATTCATTGTTGATGTTTTTTATGAAATTCTAAAGAAAAAAAATAACGCTATTCTGCTTTTGGGCGGAGTTGATGGCGGTGCATTAGCACAAGTTAAAGAAAAGGTTGCTGTTTTGGGAATAGAAAACAGTGTAAGGTTTATAGGAAAGCGACAAGATGTTCCCGAATGCTTAAAATTTATAGATGCTTATGTTTTTCCGTCAATTTATGAAGGTCTTGGAATTGCAATTTTAGAAGCACAAGCAAGCGGTTGTGAATGTTTTGTATCAACTAGTGTTTCACAAGAAGCAGATATGGGTATTGGCACAATGAATTATTATGATTTGAATGATGGTGCAGAAACTTGGGCAGAAAAAATAATAAATATATGTGAAAACAGGAAACAGCCTTCAAAAATGATTATCGAAAAAAGCTTTAATCAAAAAGGATTTAGCATAATTTCAAGTGTACAGGATTTGGTGCAAATTTATGAAAAATAAAAATGGTAAAGTATATTATTTATGTTTCTATGCAGACAAAGAGGTTGAAAAACAAATAGTTTTTTATCCATCGGTAATCAGTAAAATTGATTATGTAGCATCTCGAATAAAACAAACAGGACGAGAAGTAGTTATTGTTTCAATTTCACCATCATTAATGGGTAAATTCAATGGTTATACAAAAAGAATCGATGATAAAGAGAGCCATATTTATTTAAAGTCATTAGTAAGTAAGAATTTAATTCTGAATAAATTATGTTTTGTTATTCATAATTTATTGATTTTAATGTTTCTTTTTAAAAATGTGAAAAAAGATGATTCTGTTATAGTTTACCATTCTTTATATAATAGATTATGGGTGAATTTGTTTAAAAAACTTACTTCACATAATGTTATCTTGCAGATTGAAGATGTTTTTTCAGAACTAACTTCAAGAAACAAAAAATATAAAAAAAACGAATGGAAAACCTTTAAACGAATGCAGAATTGTATCTGTGTAAATGATATTATATTTAAGGATTTAGAAGAAGTGCCTAACAAGATGGTTTCTTATGGTAGCTATGAGTTGCCACAAAAGTTTGAAAAAAATGACAATGATAAAGTTCGTTTAGTATATGCGGGCGTAATTGAGCAAGAGCGCAATGCGGCATTCTTAGCAGCAAAAGTAATGGATTTCCTTCCTGAAAATTATGAACTACATATTCTTGGATTTGGTAAAGAAAAAGATTTAACTGCATTAAAAGATTTAATTAATTCGTTGAACAAGAAAAAAAGTAGAGATTGTATAACATATCATGGAAGGATGCAGGGAGACGAATATTTTAAATTTTTGCAGAGTTGTGATATTGCTTTAAGTACTCATATGTATGATGAAAGCAATATGACTTCGGCTGATTACACATTTCCATCTAAAGTTATAGTTTATCTTGCAAATAACCTCCGTGTTGTTGCACAACGGCTTGAAGTTCTTGAAATTTGTGCAGTATCAGATTGTATATGGTTTTATGAAAATCCAACACCTAAGAATATTGCGGATGTAATTAAAAATATAGATTTACAAGCAGAGTTTAATAGTAGAAATAGAATTGCAGACATGGATATCGAATTTTTAAAAGATATTAATTCTTTATTATCGTTTTGAAGTTGTTTTTTTGTTTTTGGAGGTTTATTATGAATAGTAGTAAAATAGATGTGGCCGTTCTTATTTTGTTTTTTAACAGACCTGCACTTTTGGAAAAGGTTTTTGAACAGGTAAGAATTGCTCGTCCAAGCAAATTATATTTGTTTCAGGATGGGGCAAGAGAGGGAAGAACTGATGATATTGAAAATATTCATAAATGTCGTGAAGTAGTAGCAAATATTGACTGGGAATGTGAAGTTCATCAGAATTATCAGGAAAAGAATAATGGTTGTGACCCTTCAGAATATCTTGCTCAAAAATGGATGTTTGAAACTGAAGAAATGGGTATAGTTCTTGAAGATGATGATGTGCCATCACAGTCATTCTTTCCATTCTGTAAGGAACTTCTTGAAAAATATAAGGATGATGAACGCGTAGCAATGATTTGTGGCATGAATAATTTAGGAATTTATGAAGATTGTCCTTATGATTATTTTTTTTCAAAAGTTGGCTCAATTTGGGGTTGGGCTTCATGGAAAAGGGTGATTGATGAGTGGGCAGATCATGTTGAATTTATTGAAGATGAATATGCTGTAAAGCAATTTTCCGAAATGTATAAAGATAGAATGAATGTTAAGCAGTATTTTAATACTTGCAGGGAACATAACAAAAAAGATGTTGCTCATTATGAAACTATAATGAGTTCAAATGCATTGAACAAAAACAGACTTAACATCGTTCCTAAGAAGAATATGATTTGTAATTTAGGATTTACAGGTGAATCTACACATGGAGCATCAAATATAAAACTTCTTCCAAAAGCAACAAGAAAAATATTTGATATGGAATTATATGAACTTGATTTTCCATTAAAACATCCAACATATATGATTGAAGATATGATTTTCTTAAAAAAGTTTAATTATTTAATGGGAATAGGTCACCCTGTAATTAAAAATTTAAGAAAAATAGAATCTATCATCTATAGATTGAAAGCTGGAGACAAAACATTGTTTAATAAACTTCTTAAAAAGATAGGTTTGAAAAAATAAACAATTAAGATAGGTAATTTTATGAACAGTTCAAAGCAAATTAAACTCGGTGCGTTGATGTCTTACTTCGCTATAGCATTTAATATGCTATCAGGGATTCTATATACACCTTGGATGATTTCACAAATAGGTCAAAGTAACTATGGACTTTATACACTTGCGAATTCACTTATAACAATGTTTGTTATGGACTTTGGTATGAGTGCTGCTGTAACGCGTTTTGTTTCAAAATACAGAGCAGAGGGCAATCAAAAGGCTGTTGATAATCTTCTTGGTATGGCATATAAGCTTTATATGCTTTTCGATGCGGTAATATTTATTGCTCTTATTATTGCGTACTTTTTTATTGAGCGATTATATGTAAATCTAACACCAATAGAAATGGAAACGTTCAAAATACTTTATTTAGTTGCTGGATTGTTTAGTGTTATTTCATTCCCATTTTCAAATTTGAACGGTATTTTAATTGGATATGAGCAGTTTGTTGGTCAAAAATTTTGTGATTTATTTCATAAAGTTTTTATAGTTGTTGCGATGGTGATTGCACTATTGTCTGGACGGGGTGTATACGCTCTTGTGCTTGTTAACGCTTTTTCTGGACTCCTTACTTTAGCGATTAAATATATAATTATAAAGAAGAAAACTTGTGTAAAAGCTAATTTGAAATACTTTGATAAGATTATGCTCAAAGAAGTTTTTGAATTTTCAGTGTGGACGACCGTTACAAGTCTTGCACAACGTCTTATATTCAACATAACACCATCCATTATTGCTGCTGTTTCTACAACAGGTTCATTTGGTATTGCGACGTTTGGCCTAGCACAGACGATAGAGGGATATGTTTATAATTTTTCAAATGGAATAAATGGCATGTTTATGCCAAGAATTTCTAAACTTGTCCATCAGGGAAAAAAAGATACAGACCTTATGGATCTAATGATAAAAATAGGAAGAATTCAATGTATGATAATTGGTCTATTATGCGTTGGATTTATTACATTGGGTAAGTCATTTATTATTGATATTTGGGATAAACCGGACTTTGTCAATAGTTATATGTGTGCAGTTTTACTTATATTGCCAAGTTTCTTTTATGTACCCTTAGAAATTGCAAATACTGCTGTTGTAGTTGAAAATAAAGTTAATTTACAGTCTCTTGTTTATTTAATAACAGGTGTTATTAATGTTTTACTATCATTTATGCTTTCAAAATATTGGGGTGCATTAGGGGCATCAGTTTCAATTTTTATTGCATATACAGTAAGAACAACTCTTATGATAGTAATTCATATAAAAGTTTTGCACCTTGATATATGGAGATTTTGTAAAGAGAGCTTTTTCAAAATTACACCATTTCTTATAATTACCACAGTTATAGGACTGTTAGTAGAAAATTATAATCCAATGCCACATGGCTATTTAAGGTTTATTATTAACGGTATTGTTGTAGTTGGTACCTTTGGATTTTTAATGTTTGTATTTGTAATGAATAGTTACGAAAAAAGTCTTTTCTTTGACAATTTCAAAAAAATCTTAAAAAAGTTAAAAGATAAACAGAAAGATAGGGAAGCAGCTTGAAAGTCGTTCATTTAATAGCTGGTTTGTGCAAAGGTGGAGCAGAAACCAATTTAGTTAATTTAATTAAATATCAATCTGGTAGTAATGAAATTGAATATACAATAATTAGTTTAGGTTGTTTTCATTATTATGAAGATGAAATCAGACAGCTTGGGTGTGAGTTGATTGAGGTTGATATTCTCAAACATCCATTTAGAAGTGTGCGTGTAATTGGTCAACAGATGAAAAATTGCGACTTATTTTGCAGTTGGATGTATTATTCTAATTTGTTAAGTTATTGTATAGCAAAAGTGTTTTCAAAGAAAAATGTATTTTGGTTTGTAAGACACGCAGATTTAAGTCGTGAAAACAATAGTATGAAAACACTTATAACCAACTGGTTTTGTGCCAGAAAAAGTAAGAGTAAGTGTGTCAAAAAAATTATATATAATGGCAATCAGTCGAGAACAATCCACGAAAACTGTGGCTATGATAAAACAAAATCACTTACTGTAAATAATGGTTGCGATTTAGAGTATTATAAATTCAATCCTGATTCCAGAGAAAAAGTGTTTGCTGAACTTGGTGTTGATTTAACAAGCAAGGTAATTCTTTCAGTTGCACGTAACAATAAAATTAAGGATATTCCTCTTTTTTTATCATCTCTTTCAAAAACAAAAAAAGATTTTCCTGATGTTGTTGGTGTAATGTGTGGTTTTGGACTCAGTGAAAAAAATGAAGAATTATTAGCTGAAATTAAGAAAAATGGTTTAATCGTTGGCAAAGACATTATGCTTTTAGGGTGTCGTGACGATTTGCCCGATTTGTTCTCAGCTTGTGATTTATATGTACTTCATTCAGCGGGCGAGGCATTTCCAAATGCACTTGTTCAGGCAATGGCTTGTGAATGTTTGTGTATATCAACTGATGTGGGTGACGCCAGGTATATATTAAATAATGATGCAATAGTGCCACCCCAAAATGTTGATGAAATGGTTAAAAAAATCAATTATATGTTGAGTTTAACAGATGAAGAGAAAGAAAAAATAAAACTTCAGAATGTTAAAGACGCAAGTGAAAAATTTGATATAAAGAATGTAGTTATAACTTATGAAGAAATTTTCTTAAAAAATGAAGGGTAATATATGTTAAAGGGTACAGTTGTTTTTGTGACAAATTCATATTTTCCTTATGGACAGGCTTATTCTCAGCGTGCCCTTAATCTTTCACGCATTTTTAGAGAATGTGGATATACAGTTAAAATCATTGCAGATTGCACCAAAGAAAAGAACGCTGAAAAAGGGTGTTTCGATGGCTTTGAATATTTTGTTGCAGGTGATAACTCAAAAGCCGGAAGATATTTTAACAATAAAAGAAATAGTTTGAAATTACTTAAAAATATAATAAATAGTGATGATGTTAAAGCCGTTTTAATTAGTGGTGGAACCTATGACAGATTCGATTCTGTGCGTGACATATGTACTAAAAAGGGCATACCTCTTATTTTAGAAGTATGCGAATGGTATGATATTGCTTCATTCAAATTAGGAAAACTGGATTTTAGATATAATCAATTCAATAAATGCATTACCAAATCCTTTTTCAAGGCTGATGCATTTATTACAATCAGCAGATTATTGGAAGAGCATTTCAAAAATAGTGGAAAACCAACAATAAGGATTCCTACAGTTATTGATTGTAGTGAGTTTGCGTACAGTGAAAAAACTGATAATCAAAAAATCAAACTTATTCATGCGGGTACTTCAGTTGGTAAACAACGCAAAGAAATGTTCGGAGAAATTATGTTTGCATTGGCTGAATATAAAGAGGATTGTCCTTTCGAATATACAATTTTTGGGTCTAACAGAAGCACTGTCCTTGAAAATATAGGTAATGATAACCAACTACTTGAATCATTGTCCGATACAGTTAAGATTGTGGGCAGAATACCGCAAAAAGAAATGTTACAAAAGTATTGTGAGGCAGATTTTTCAATTTTTGTAAGACCTGACAGACGCTCATCTCATGCGGGTTTTCCTACAAAACTTGCTGAAAGTATGGCTGCAGGTACACCTGTTATTACAAATAATACAGGAGATATTGGGTTGTATTTGAAAGATGGATTTAACGGATTTTTATTGAAAGATGGCTCACAACAATCAGTAAAAGAAGTATTGAACAGGATTGCAGAAAATCGCGATAATCTGTCAGAAATGCGACATAACGCAGTGAAGACTGTGCAAGAGCATTTCAGTTATATGGAGTATAAACAAATTGTGGACAACATGCTGAAAAAAATATCATTGTAAAAAAGGATTATTTATGAATAAACTACGGAAAAAATTTAATTTTCTTTTCACTACTGATAAAATTAAAATATATATTTATACATGTTCTCAGGTTTTAAGCTTTTTGTTGGCATTTTTAATAAATTTGTTTTTTACTAAATTTGCCGACCCTGAGGGATATGGTCAATATAAATATGCTACAAATTTTCTTTTAACGGTACCTACATTTTTTGCTTTTGGAATACCTTTTTGTTGTAGTAGACTGATTGCAAAAGATAATGCAGATGAAAAACACAAAAGTCTGACTGTGGGATTATATATCACAATAGTCCTTTCTGTTATTGTTTCAATCGGATTAAGTATTGCTTTTTTGTTTGGTAAGTTGTCAGAACTGAGTGAGATTAAATTAATTTTGCCATTCAGTATTGTTATACTTGCAGTTAAAAATCTTTTTACTTATGTTTATCAGGGAACGGGTAAAAGTAACAGAGGTGCAGCTTTTGCTATAACTCAGAGTCTTATTGTTCTTGCAGGTATATTTGTGGGTAAGGCAATTTTTGGTGAACTACCTTTTTATTACTGCATCATTATATTTGTATTATCCAATCTCGTGATTATTATTCCAATTCTTTCAAGAATGAAATACCGTGCTGATAAAGAATCGTTTGTTATTCTTAAAGATGAAATTAAAAATAACGGAATAAAAATTTACTTTTCTTCAATTATTACAACAAGTGCTTCAAGTTTGATAGCTCTTATTTGTGGTTCTCAATATGGTTTGGAGGAATATGGCTATTATTCTTTAGCAATAAGTTTTGCAAGAGCTTTTACACTAATTTCTTCTTCAATGATTGTTGTTAAGTTCAAGGAAAATGTAAATCAGAAGTTTATCAAGAAATCTGATGTATTATTTATGTGTGCTTTGAACGCGGGTATATATGGTGTATTTTTAATGTTTGGAAAACCGTTGTTCTTTATGTTCTTCTCTCGTGAGTATGAACTGACATATAAGTTTTTGATTGTTCTGGGGCTTGCGTATCTGCTTGATGGTATGACCTTATATTTTAATCGCTTCTTTATTGCAAGGGGAAGAGGAGATATTGTTGTAAGAAACTCAACTATAACAGCTGTAATAAATATAGCAATTTCAGTTATCCTGATTCCAAAATTTGAAATTCAGGGCTTGGTGTTTGCAACAGTAATTTCAGCAACCTACAACTTTATTCAATATGTAGTATCTTATTTAATTTATTATAAAAAAGTAGTTAATGATAAAACTGAGGTAGTTTAATATGCTCGTTAATAAACAAAAACAGAATACATGGCTTTTATTGACCATAGTAGCAATTTATCTTGTACTTATGGCATCAATATGTTTTATGAGCTTAGGAAATTACAGTTTAAGAACAGTTTCGTTTGTTTTAATTCTTGCTGTTTCTGTTTTTATGTCTTCTGATAAGTTGCCGATAATAATTTCCTTGCTTTTCCCATTGACTGAAATTGTAAGAATAAGTGACGGGTCACGTACAATTTTGCCATTTATTATAATAATTTATATTATAAAATCATTATCATTTAAAAATACGAAAACATCTAATTTAATTTTCTTTTTCATACCGTATGTAATTTTTGTTTTATTGAATACAATAAGCAGTTACATAAATTTTGGCAGTTTTATAAATCCTCTGGTAACATGTACGTTTGTTTTATTTGCATATATATTTGCATCTCAGAAAAAAGATGATGAACTTAATACATGGATTGCGGTTGTGTTTATTACAAGCTCATTGATTACTGCAATATCAGCAGTGCTATTTAAGGATTTGTCTATTGAAATAACTGGTGTAAGCGTATATAATACCCGTATAGCAGGTTTTTCTTCTCCATGGAACTTCGGTTTGTGTATGGTTTTAGCCTGGTTTTTTATAGCGGTGTTGTTCAAACAGAAGAAAATTGGATATATAGTTATGTTGACAGGCTCGATATTTTTTGCATATTTTGCGGTCAAATCAGGTACACGTTCGTTGCTTATAGGTATGTGTATAATATTATTGCATATTATATCAACTCTTGGAAAGCGTTTAATGAAAAATAGAGTTATATATATTTCAGCAATAGTAATACTAGTTCCGGTGGGGATAGCGTTGTATTATTTGCTGATTTTTAGGCCATTGATTGACAGTCGTGGTCAGTTGTATGATAGCTCAAGAATTGACCTTTGGTCGTATTATCTGGATTTATTTACAAGCAATCCTAATATAATGCTATTTGGTTTAGGTTGTAACAACCTTGCATCTTATGCTATTAATAATTCTACATTGACTGCTCATAATGTATTAGTTGAGATGATTGTTGAATTGGGCATAGTTGGTACAATACTCTATATTGGTATCATTGTTTTTATTTTTAGAAAAGCACGAAAAAATCCATTGAAAAATGATATGATGATACCAATTCTTATTTATTGTGCTTTTATGATGACACAAAGTGGCTTGTCAACAGAATTGTTGTATTTCTTTTTCGCACTTGCTTGTCAAAGATATCCAAAAGTTAAACAACAAATAAATGACCAATTTGAATAAAAATATATAATAGAAAGTGAATGAATAAATATGTTCAAAGGTAAGACTTTAATGATTACAGGTGGTACTGGTTCATTTGGTAACACAGTGCTTAAAAGATTTTTAGAGACAGATATCGGTGAAATTCGTGTTTTCTCTCGTGATGAGAAAAAGCAAGATGATATGCGTCACGAATTTCAACAGAAATATCCTGAGGTTGCTGACAAACTTAAGTTCTACATTGGTGATGTAAGAGATTTACAGTCAGTTAAAAATGCTATGCACGGTGTAGATTACATTTTCCATGCAGCAGCATTAAAGCAAGTTCCATCTTGTGAATTTTTCCCTGTTGAAGCAGTTAAAACTAATGTTATCGGTACAGATAATGTTCTCACAGCTGCTATTGATGAAGGCGTTAAGTGTGTAATCTGTCTTTCAACTGATAAGGCTGCATACCCTGTAAATGCTATGGGTACATCAAAGGCTATGATGGAAAAAGTTGTTGTTGCAAAGAGCCGAACAGTTAGCCCTGAAAAGACAAAGATTTGCTGTACTCGTTATGGTAATGTGCTTTGTTCACGTGGCTCAGTTGTACCTCTTTGGATTGACCAGATTCGTGAAGGTAAACCAATTACAATTACAGAACCATCAATGACAAGATTTGTAATGAGTCTTGAAGAAGCAGTTGACTTGGTTCTTTTTGCATTCGAAAATGGTGAAAGTGGTGACATTCTCGTTCAGAAAGCACCTGCTTGTACAATCGAAGTGTTGGCAGAAGCCGTTAAAGAACTTTTTGCACCTGAAACTGAAATTAAAGTTATTGGTATCCGTCATGGTGAAAAAATGTATGAGACACTCCTTACAAACGAAGAATGTGCAAATGCATTTGACATGGGAGACTTTTATCGTGTTCCTGCTGACAAGCGTGGGCTTAATTACGATAAGTACTTTAAGGATGGCGATATTGAACGCAATCCTCTTACAGAATTCAACTCAAATAACACTACTCTCATGACGGTAGAACAGGTTAAAGAAAAACTTTTAAGTCTTTCATACATTCAGAACGAACTCGTAAATTGGGGTAAACAATAAATGAAAATATTAGTTACAGGGGCAAAAGGTTTTGTGGGTAAAAACCTTGTTGCAACGCTTAACACAATTAAAGAGGGTAAGAATAAAACTACAAACTTGCCTAGTGACCTTGAAATCTGTGAATTTGATATTGATACTGACAAAACACTTTTAGATGAGTATTGTGATGGCTGTGATTTTGTTGTAAACCTTGCAGGTGTAAACAGACCTCAGAATACAGAAGAGTTTATGGAAGGTAATTTCGGTTTCGCGTCAACACTTCTTGAAACTCTTAAAAAGTATAACAATACTTGCCCTGTACTTTTATCATCTTCAACTCAGGCTGCTTTGGACAACCCCTACGGCAAAAGCAAAAAAGCAGGGGAGGACCTGTTCTTCCAATATTCAAAAGATACAGGCGCAAAGGTACTTGTTTATCGTTATCCAAATGTTTTTGGTAAATGGTGTAGACCAAATTATAACAGTGCAGTTGCAACATTCTGTAACAATATTGCAAACGATTTACCAATTCAGGTTAACGACCGTAATCATCCTATGACACTTGTTTATGTAGATGATGTTGTTGAGGAGATTATCAATGCAATGTGTGGCAACGAAACAAAAGACGATGATTTCTGCAAAGTTCCAGTTGAACATAAAATTACATTGGGTGAAATTGTTGATTTAATTTATTCATTTAAGGAAAGTCGTGAAAACAAACAAGTGCCTGATATGACAGATGACAGTTTTTCTAAGAAACTTTACAGTACATATCTTTCATATCTTCCAAAGGACAAGTTTTCATATCCACTTAAAATGAATGTTGACGACCGTGGTTCGTTTACCGAGATTTTAAGAACTGTAAATAACGGTCAGTTTTCAGTAAACATTTCAAAACCACATATTACAAAGGGGCAACACTGGCACCATACAAAGAACGAAAAGTTTTTAGTGGTTGCAGGTAACGGCGTAATCCGTTTCAGAAAAATTGATAGTGATGAAGTAATTGAATACTTTGTTTCAGGTGAAAAGTTGGAAGTTGTTGACATTCCAACAGGCTATACTCATAATATTGAAAATTTGGGCGATACCGATATGGTTACATTTATGTGGTGTAATGAGTGTTTTAATCCAGATAAACCTGATACATTTTATTTAGAAGTATAAATAGATTTTTTCTTCATAAAGGAGATAACATAAATGAAACTTGATTATTCAGACATAAAATTTCAAGATAACGGCAAATTAAAGCTTTTGATTATCGTAGGCACACGCCCTGAAATCATTCGTCTTGCTGCCGTTATCAATAAGTGCCGTCAGTATTTTGACTGTATTCTTGCGCACACAGGTCAAAATTATGATTATAACCTTAACGGAGTATTCTTCAAAGATTTAAAACTTTAGAACCCTGATGTTTGTATGGATGCAGTAGGTAACGACCTTGGAGATACTGATATAGTTACTTTTGTGTGGTGTAATGAATGCTTCAATCCTGAAAAATCGGATACTTTTTTGGAAGTATAGAATTATTTGTTTTGAAAGTGATGTAAATATTTATGGTTGATGGTAATTCTAAAAAAATTTCAGTTATTATCCCTGTATATAATACTGGTGATTATTTATCAAAATGTCTTGATAGTGTGTTGAATCAGACATATAAAAACTTCGAGTGTATAATTGTAGATGATGGTTCTCAAGATGATTCGCTTAGAATTTGTCAGGAATATGCTAAAAAAGATTCTCGGATAACGGTAATACATCAAGAAAATAAAGGACAAAGTGTAGCTCGTAATGTTGCCTTGGATATTATTACAGGTGACTATATTCAATTTATAGACAGCGATGATTGGATTGAAACGGAAATGTTTTCTACAATGTTAGCTGAAGCTGAAGATACAAATGCAGACATTGTGATGTGTAATGCAACTAACGAACAGGTTAAAAAAATTACCTCGGTTGATATTATGTTAAAAGAAGTGCTAAAAGATAATGTGTCGAGTTTATTACCAATGTGTCTATTTAATGTAAGAGTATGGGGAAATGCACGCTTTTCCCCTGGAAGATTTGCAGAAGATGCAATGCTTTTCCATAAGATTATTAATAAATCAAAACGAATAGTGTTGCTTGAAAACAATTTTTACAATTATTATTTTGAAAACCCAAATAATTCTTCAAATTCATCTGAATACAAATATAAAAATGCCATGGATAGAGCAATAATGTTTATTGAAAGGTACAGATGGGTACAAGAAAATAATATTAATGATGTTAATGTTAAATCAGTTATAATACAAAAAGCGACAAGTTTTTCGATTGGAGCTTTAGGTTCTTATAAACAATCTGATAATTATAATGAAAGTGATATTGTAACTGTTAAAAAATTTTTTATAAAATATTTTTCTGTTATTATGTTAAATAAATATGTTACAATTCCAAGAAAAATTGCTGTAGTTTTAATTATTTTATCCGCTGATTTATATTACAATATAAAAAATGTATTTAAATTTTAATACGCGTTTGATTGAGGTGTTACATTGCGAAATTCAATACATAATGATTATTTGGCAAAAGAAAATAGTAATTGTTTGAAGTTTATTTTTTCAATAGCAGTTGTTCTTTGTCACTTGTTTGCGTACGAACCATTTGGTGAATCTTATGGAATTGGTGTAATATTTACTGCTCTTGGTTATTTATCTGTATCAATTTTCTTGTTTTTTTCAGGATATGGTCTTACAATATCTTATATAAATAAAGGTGACTCATATTTTAAGTTTTTTTTAAAGAATCGAGTCTTACCTATATATGTAATACAAGCAATATTAATACCCATATATTCTTTATTCCAATTTGTTATTGGGAATAATGTAACTTGGAAACTGATAATACAATCATTTTTATTTGGTGACTCTGTGGTGAAATACGGATGGTATATTCAAATGATTATATTATTTTATATTATATATTATTTTGCTTTTTTAAAATCAACCATAAAAAACGGTATAATTAAGTTAAGTCTAGGAGTTTTGTCATTTTGCATTATTTGTATCGTATTAAAAATGTCTCACATTTGGTTTGAATCAAGCTTGGCATTTATTCTTGGGACAATTTGGGCTTACAAAAAAAATAAAATTGATAGTTTGGTATGTGTGCCCACAAAATATGTTATAGTAACTATAGCAGTAGTCTTTGTTTTTGCGTTTACATTTATATTAGGAAATGCAGGGCTTTTGCCTATGGTTATAAAAATCCCCATCAAAATGATTTCTGCTGTTTTTTTTGTTATATTTGTACTTTTGATGGTCATGAAAATACGAATTAAATATAAGCCACTTGAATTTGCGGGGAATTATTATTTTGAAATTTATTTTTTGCAAGGTTTTTTTCTTACTATATTTAACGAAATTATAATTATAGATAATATATTAGTACGATATGTAGTATGCATTATTTCTATTTTTATTACCGCAATTTTAATAAAACCTGTAGTAAATTTTATAAATAATAAATGTAAAGGGGTAAATTAATGAAATTAGATTATTCAGATGTTAAATTTCAAGACAACGGTAAGTTAAAACTTTTGATTATCGTAGGCACACGCCCTGAAATCATTCGTCTTGCTGCCGTTATCAATAAGTGCCGTCAGTATTTTGACTGTATTCTTGCTCATACAGGTCAAAATTATGACTACAACCTTAACGGAGTATTCTTCAAGGATTTGAAACTTCAGGACCCGGATGTTTATATGGATGCGGTAGGTGATGACCTTGGTGCAACTGTTGGTAATATCATTAATTGCTCATATAAACTTATGGCAGAAATCAAACCTGATGCTATGCTTGTTTTAGGCGATACAAACTCTTGTCTTTCAGCAATTCCTGCAAAGCGACTCCATATCCCAATCTTTCATATGGAAGCAGGCAATCGTTGCAAAGATGAGTGTCTTCCTGAAGAAACAAACAGAAGAATTGTTGACATTATTTCCGATGTTAATCTTGCGTATTCAGAGCACGCGAGAAAATACCTTCATGAGTGCGGACTTCCAAAGGAAAGAGTTTATGTAACAGGCTCACCAATGGCAGAAGTTCTTCGTAACAACCTTGCAGATATTGAAATGTCACATATTCACACAAAACTTGGTCTTGAAAAGGGCAAATATATTCTTCTTTCAGCACATAGAGAAGAAAATATTGATACAGAAAAGAACTTTTTGTCACTTTTCAATGCAATCAATAAAATGGCAGAAAAATATGATATGCCAATTCTTTATTCTTGCCATCCAAGAAGTAAGAAGAGACTTGAAACAAGTGGTTTCAAACTTGATAGTAGAGTTATTCAGCACGAGCCACTTGGGTTCCACGATTACAACTGTTTACAGATGAATGCTTTTGCAGTAGTGTCAGATAGTGGTACATTACCTGAAGAAAGTTCATTCTTTACAAGTATCGGCAAATCATTCCCTGCAGTTTGCATTCGTACATCAACAGAAAGACCTGAAGCACTTGATAAAGCGTGTTTTGTGCTCGCAGGAATTGATGAAAAATCACTTCTTCAGGCAGTTGACACTGCAGTTGAAATGAACAAAAACAATGATTTAGGTATTCCTGTACCTGATTATGTTGATGAAATCGTTTCAAATAAAGTTGTGAAACTTATTCAGTCTTATACAGGCGTAGTTAACAAAATGGTCTGGAGAAAATTCTAAAAAATAGAACCTACTGATTTTTTGAACTGCCCCAAGTTGTGCAGACAGTACAAAAAAGCCTACTTGGTGTAGAAAAT
>CALBKQ010000058.1 GCA_937895645.1 uncultured Clostridia bacterium | reverse complement strand
CCAGTGAATTCATATCTGAAATTAGAATAAGAAAACCACCAAGAGGTTATTTCATATATTTGGCTCAGGAAACAACAATGAAAAAAAAAAACAAAAACCAACGAAATACTCTTTTAAAAATTTTTGCTAATTGTATTGATAATCTCTTAACGACAAAAACTTATAACCTTGACGTTTTGCTTCATCAATTATATCGGGCAAAGCGTTTGCATTGTCAGGCGAAACTGAGTGCAAAAGAATTACAGACCCGGGATGAAGTCTTGAGACAACTTTTTCATAAGCGTAATTTTTACCTTTTTGATTATTCAAATCCCAGTCTGCATACGCTGACGACCAGAAAACACAAGTATAGCCTAGTTTGTTGAGTTGATTCAACGCTACCTCACTATACTCACCTTTTGGAAATCTAAAATATGGTTCGCTATAATTAAAGTTTTTTTGCAGATATTCTTCCATTACTTTAACTTCTTGTATCATTTGTTCTGTACTGATTTCTGCAAATGATGGATGAGTTACCGAATGATTACCAACAATATGGCCTTCGTCAATCATTCTTTTTATTAGGTCAGGATTTTCTTTGACTTGTGGCAAAGTACAAAAAAATGCTGCATTAACATTTTTCTCTTTAAGCGTATCAAGAATTTTTGAAGTATAGCCATTTTCATAGCCACAGTCAAAAGTTAAATATAAAACTTTTTCTTTTGATTTTGTATCAAGACAAACCGCATTGAAATTATTAGTATCAAAGTATTTTTGTGCGTTTATTGAAATCTCATTTGCTACACCATTTTTTGCAACACCGTAACTGTGGGCAATCTTTTCAGTTGAATAAACTTTTTCTGCCATAGGTTCAGGGGTTACAGTGGTTTCAGGCGGATTTATCTGTTCTTCAGTTGTGTTTTCAGCTGTGCTTTCTGTTATAGTTTCATATTGTGGAATACTCATACGCTTACAGGAAGTAAGCATTGTAAGGCACAAAGTAAGGCAAATTATTTTAACAAAACATTTCATAAAACCTCACTTATTTCATCATTTGATTCATATTATCCACAACGTTACTTACTGTATCCATAGCTTTTTTTGCTGTTTTCTTCATCTTCTTTTTTGTTGTTTTATTTGTCATTGAACCTGTAACAGCCATAGCCGCTGTACCTGCAAGCATACCTGCACCTATTGCTTTTGCTACATTTTTGTTATCCATTTTTCTTCCTCCTTTTATAAAATTTGCTCATAAATCAATTTTTGTGAGCAACAATATTTTTTGAAAAAGAAATAAAAAAATTATAAAAATTGCTTTGAAATTGTTTCTAAAAATGTTATTATAATTTTAGAATTTAATTTTAAGGTGATTTGTATGACACTTAATATTGTAATGGTTGAGCCTGAAATTCCACAAAACACAGGCAATGTAGCAAGAACTTGTGCTGCAACGGGCGCAAGACTCCATCTTGTTGGCAAAATGGGATTTACTCCTGATGATAAAAAACTTAAAAGAGCCGGGCTTGATTACTGGTATTTACTTGATATCACTTACTATGACACAATGGAAGAGTTTTTTGAGAAAAATAAAGGTGGCAACTTTTTCTATTTTTCAACAAAAGCACAAAAAAGACATTCTGATATAAAATACCCTGATAATACATATCTTGTTTTTGGCAAAGAAACTGCAGGACTTCCTGAAAAACTTCTTTTTGAAAATGCTGAAAAATGTGTTCGAATACCTATGATTGATGAGGCAAGAAGCCTTAATCTTTCAAACGCAGTTGCGATTGGTGTTTATGAAACATTAAGACAATGGGACTACCCGCAGTTACTTGAAAGCGGAGAACTCCGCAATTATAATTGGGCAGACCAACAGTAAAATAACAAAAAGCACCTAACTTTTGTTAGGCGCTTTAATTTTTTATTCGCTTAATGGGAATGTGAGATGAACTTTGAAAAGGTCACCATCTATTTCAATATTAAGACTACCTTTTTGAACTTCAGTAAGTGATTTTGCTATTGAAAGTCCTAATCCGCTACCCTCTGTATTTCTTGAACTGTCACCTCGCACAAAACGTTCCATAAGTTCATCACCTGAAATATTAAGAGCATCTTTTGAAATATTACGGAAACTGATTTCTGCCATTTTGCCACTACGTTTTGCATCGATATAAACACGGGTGTTTGGCTGTGCATACTTTGCAATGTTGTTGAGAATATTATCAAATACTCGCCACATATGACGGTTATCTGCCATTACAAGTAACAAATCGTCAGTTTTGTTAAGTACAACTTGCAAATTACTCTTTGAGAACTTTTCGTCATACTCCCCGAGTGCTTGTGAAAGCAAAATACCTAATTCAAGTTGTGTAAGATTTACGTTTACATTACCTGTTGATGCCTTTGAGGCTTCAAGCAAATCGTCAATAAGTTTTTTAAGTCTTGCAGACTGTCGTGACAACACTCCAATATACTCTTTGGCAGTTTCGTTTTCGATTTCTTCTTTTTCAAGTAAATCAACATAGTTAATTATTGAAGTAAGCGGAGTTTTAATGTCGTGTGAAACATTGGTGATAAGCTCTGTTTTGAAGCGTTCTGATTTCATACGCTCTTCAACAGCTTTTGCAATACCATCATTGATATTATTTATATTTATAGCGTGGTCTTTTATATCAAGGAACATATATTTTGTATTTATTTTCTTATAAAGATTACCTTTTGCAATTTCTTCTGTACCCTTTTTAATGCGTTTAAGGAGTATTGCAACAACAATTGCGAAAACACCTATAACAGCATTTATAATCCATACGGTCGGCCAGAAATAGCCCCAATCAATTGCACCAAGAATTACAAATTCAAAAAACAAGATGCTAACTACTGCAATAACTGTTTTCCAAACAAGAGGTATTGAACGAAGAAAACTCCAAATTAAATGGAATGCTTTTTTGCAAAATCTAAAAATTAGACCCCCGCTCTTTTTAAGTATTCTGAACACAAAAGTCAATACTATATAAATAAGGCTTGATTTAATATATGTTTCAGTTTTGAAACGCACTGCAGTTGTCATTAAAAGAATCGCAAGAAGTACTGCGTCAAGGACAACTGCCAATACTAAGAGACCTACAAGGAATGGCACAATTGACCAGAATTGAGGGTCATAGTTATATGTGACCATTTCATAAAAAGCAAAATCGATAAATGCCACAAATCCCCAAGCAAGTAACCAAGTAATACCTACCCAGATAGCAATTAAGATATCAATGGGGAATTTATCAAATTTAGATATGTAAACACCTTCAACATCTTCTTTATGACCAGCAGAACACAAAATAAATATTAACAATACAACCGCTACAACTAATGAAAGAATTGTATAAATAAAAAATAATACTTGTTTACCTGCAAGGATATCAAAAAGTTCGCCAACATAGTAAAAAGCATCTTTTTTAACAAGGTTTTCTTTAACGCAGATTGTTATTGTGTAGGTTTTATCTTCGTACTTGTCAAAATCGTCTGCATATACTGTTGTCGACTCTAAAGCATCATCATAATTAGGGTCATTATTAGAATTACGATATTCTTCTTTAAGTACTGAAAAAGTATAATCTTGTTTATTGAATACAGTACTCATATCAGCTTCAACGATATTTGAATAGATGACTTTTCCGTTATCATCTTTAATTTCAACCATTAAATTTTCTGATAATTCGTAATAAAGAACATCTGCACCCTCATATTTTCCATACTTTTCATAATGCATTACACTGTCGTACAATTCTGACATTGGTCGCCATGTCAAACCACCATACAAAGAATTTTTCATTTCATCCCAATTTACGCTTTCAGTAAAAGCACCTGAACCGAAACCGAAAATCAAACACGCACCTGACAGAAGTGCAGTTGTGAGCATAACAGCAAACAATACAACTGCTATGCACCTTACCACAAAGTTACTTTTCATTACTTAACACCTCTTTCAATCTTATAGCCCTGACCCCAAACTACTTTCAAATAGCGTGGTTCGGCAGGGTTAATTTCGATTTTTTCACGAAGGTGTCTTATATGTACTGCAACTGTACTTTCTGCTCCGTATGGGTTATCTTTCCACACTTTTAGATAGATTTCTTTGGGTGAAAAGACTTTACCTGCGTTTTGCATTAAAAGATACAGTATTTCATATTCTTTTGGTGTGAGTGATACTTTTTCGCCATCAACAGTTACTTTTTTAGCAGTATCGTCAAGTTCTAATGTGCCTATTACTATTGACTTCTCGTTGGTTTTGCCACCACCAAGCATCATATATCGGCGAAGCTGTGATTTGACTCTTGCCATAACTTCAACAGGATTAAATGGTTTCGTAATATAGTCATCAGCACCAACATTAAGGCCTAAAATCTTATCGGTATCTTCACTTTTTGCCGTTAAAAGAATAACAGGAACATTGGTAATTTCGCGAATTTTTACCATAGCAGTTATACCATCTAATACGGGCATCATAATGTCAAGAAGTGCTAAATGAATATCTTCTGTTTTCACCTTTTCAATTGCCTCGTTACCGTTGTAGGCAAGAATTGTGTTATACCCCTCTGATTTAAGATAAATGTCAAGTGCATTGACAATATCTTTTTCATCATCACAAACAAGAATATTATACATACTTTCAACCTCCAACGGTATTGTAATAAAATTATTTTTAAGAATAAAGAAGTTAAATTATTAAGATTTTTTTAAGGAATAGAAAACGGCGGAGAATCCCTCCACCGTCTTCGACGGTCCCCCTCCCTTTGACAAGGGAGGCAAACCAAATTCATTTAATATCTGTTATGTACTTTTTCTGCGAACATAAGCATATCTTTGATTTCAAGAACTGTGCCATCGTCAAGGATTGCTTTACCACTCATTCTACCGAATACCTGATGCTGGTCAGAAATAATTGCTTTGAAGTCGATAAATGCACTACGGTCAATAATCGGAACAAAGTCCATTTCAAATCTGCCATCAGATGATGAGAATGTCCAAGGGTCTGTATAACTACCATTCTCAGGCATATTGAAATAAATATCGTCAAGTTTATGTGCTACACCATCATAGAAAAGAACATTTTCAGTTGCGGCTGAGTTGTCACCAAAACCGTAACCAATATTGAAACCAAATGCATGACCATCTAAATCGCAGTTACCTGAGCCCCAGAACCAGGTATTATCATAAGTCCATACACCACGACCCCAGTCAAGAGTACCGAAGTCAGTTGCAGGATTAAACTCATATTTTTCATCGCCAACAGTTACCCAACCTGATGCTCTCATACAATTGATTTTTTGATTGTAATAGAAGCATCTTTTATTTTTCTTCCAAGGGATTGTAATAACCATTGAATCCATATCTGGTTGTTCAAGCGAAATGTCGCATTTGAAATCCTTACCATCTTGGAAATTTTTGTATGTGCAAACAATTCTGCGCTGACCTTCAGTTTTTATGTATTCAAGTTTAAGGTTTTTATTTTCAAAACGAACATCGCCCTCACTACTTGTTGGAGGCATATTTGTTTTGCCCATTGTGAAAAATGGCATTTCACTTTTTGTTGTTTCACAAGGAGTTTTGAAATCAAGAAATGACACAGAATGAAGACCTGCAAACCCTAAATCTGAAACTGTAAACGCTACACCAAAATCCTGTGCTAAAACAAGATAATAGTCCCATTCTTTAATTCTGAAAACATTTGACTTAATAGCATTTTTGTCATATTTCCATACTTGTTTTGTTGACCAACCCGGCTCAACAAGACTACCGTCGCACTTCAAAAGGTCAACTGGTTTACCTACAAAATGATTTCTCATAACTTTAATCCCCTTTTTAATTCCCTATTTATTACAAAATGTCAACTTTGAGAGTTGCATCATTGTATTTATAAAATTTTCGGTCTTCAAGCGCCCACAATCTGTTTGTGAACTCACCTTTTTCAACACCACTAACCGCGTCCATAATCTCATATACACGAGCATCCATTAAGTCGAGTTGTGATAATAACTCTGCCTCAAGGAATAATGGTCTTACTGCTGCACCAAAGTCCGGCTCGCCATGATGTGATAAAATCATATGTTGTAAAAGCATTGACTTTTCACCATCGATATTTAACTTTTGACTAGCCTCTTTAACCATCATAGCACCTATAACAAGATGCCCTAAAAGATTACCCTCAACAGTATAGCCTGATGCAATACCTGTTTCACGGACATCAAATTCAACTGTTTTTGCAATATCGTGTAAAATCGCACCTGAAATAAGGAGTTCACGGTTAACAAATGGATATACTTTACAAACAGACTCGCAAAGTTTAACAATTGATGCGGTATGCATTAAAAGACCACAGCGGATTGCGTGGTGTAATCTGAACGCAGCAGGAAAATATAAGACTTTTTCTTTATTTTCTTCGAGTAAATATGTAACGATTTTCTTCAAATCTTCATCTTTGAATCCATTTGCAAGTGATAACAAGTAATTGAACATATCATCACCTGAATAGTCAGCAGATTTAACGTAATCAGCTACATTTACCCCGTCACTTTCAGTTACAAGACGGATTCTTTCAACTCTGAACTGGTCGTTACCATTATATTTTGAAATTGTACCTCTCACCTTTACAAACATGTCGTTTTCGTATTTACCATGAGAGTACTCGTTATAATCCCAGAGTTTTGCAAAAATTTCGCCATCTTTATCTGTCAGTACCAAATCAAGATATGAATTGCCATTCTTTGCAGTTTTAACTTCACATTGTTTTATAACCGCATATCCCTCAACAAGTCCGTTGTTTCCAATATCAGTAAAGTTCATAAATTTATAATCCACGCAAAAAAATGCGGGTACAACCTTTCATATATTATATGAAATATTATACACCGCAAATGTTTTTTATGCAACTGTTTTCAACCAAATAACATTTTATCTGTATTGGTTTGTGCAATAAAAATACCACAGAAAATTATTGTTGTTAAAACTGTTATGATTACTGAAATTAAATAACTTTTCAATATTTTTTTGATTTCTGTCATTTTATATTTTATACTCCTCTAAAAAATCCGATAATGAATTAGCAAAAAGCCAAGCTGAATACACTGCTTCACTTAATGTATTAGCATCTGTGCCAATCTCTACCGATAATGCACACGGTGTTAAATCCATATTATATTTTCGACTACAAAACATTAAAGGACGCACTAATGTTTTGTTATCATTTTTAAGTTTCTCTTGTAGATTTACTGCAAATGTAAGATTCTTCTTCCAATTTGGAAAATCTGTAACATTACCGTCTTCACAACCGGTAATAAGCATTATCTGTGCGGCTTTTCTTCCATCAATTTCTGTAACTGTTTTGACTTTTGAATTATCTTTCTGATATATTGAGTCTCTGTGAATATCAAGGACTATCTGTATTGACGGGTTGTCTTTAAGTATTTTACTGATATTCGCTCTTGAACGGTCATAAGCGCCATTTATACTTTCATCATACACGGTTTTATCGTGGATTGTTTTATAACCTTTTTCTTCTAAAACCTTGCATATTTCTTCACCTACACGCACCATATTTTCTGACGGATTGGCACTTCTTGTATTACGCTCATTTGTGTAAAAATTCCTGTCTAACAACTCATAAGTTTCAGTTGTATGTGTGTGATAAATCAATACTGTTGGCTTATTTTCTGTAACAAAAGCCTGTACTTGTTTATTAAGATATTCTTCAATATTTATTTCTTGATTAAGCGTTGTATTACGCAGATAAATCCCATCATATTCTGATGTGGCATTTTGCTTACTGTAATCTGCCGAAATAATTTTCCCGTCATTTGAAGAATTTGCATACTTCTTTTCTGCATCTGCAATAAGTTTTTGAACATCGTCAGGTATTACTGAATTTACCTTTGCAGATGTAATTACTGACTCCGTGTTTTCTGCCTTAGCGTTTTCCTTATTGATTTCTTCAGTAATACCTGTGTTTTGTTTGTCCTGACTTCGCAGAAGGTCAAATGCTTTTTCAGGATAAACCATATACATTGTTGCTGTTAAAACACGATTGAGAGATGGCTCAAATCCACCAACAATAAAAGTCATAGCAAGTGTTACTGGGATTATTGATTTTATTACATATTCAAATATTTTTTCGTGTAAGTTTGTCCTTTTATTCAAAATATCAATCCTCTGCAATATTCTTGTAAAAGATATGCAAAGGATTAAATTTTTATGATAAAGCAAGAAACATTTCAGGCTTCATTTCAGGCTGTAAAGCACAATTTATACTTAATGACAAAAGACGTGCAGCACGTGCTATAATTGTGTCAATTTCCCGTGGAGTAACCATCATATTATTTGCATCAATTTTATGATTTTCATTCTTGTTTTCTGTTAAATCATTAACTATTGTGTTACCGTCAACCACCGTTGGCACTCCTAACGAGATTACGGGAACACCAAGGGTAGTTTTATCAATAGTTTTTCTGAAATTGCCAACACCTGAACCAGGGGTAATGCCTGTATCTGTAAGTTGTACAGTTTTGCCAAGTCTTGAAAGACGACGTGACGCCAATGCGTCAATAATAATTACTGCGTCAGGTTTAATAAGATTTACTATACCTTTAATGTATTCTGCTGTTTCGATACCTGTTTGCCCTAAAACTCCCGTTGATATTGATGATACAGATTTAAGGTTTGAAAAGCCTAAATCTTTCATTGTCTCCCCTTTTATGTGTCGAGTTGAAAAAATACCTCTTGCACATAACGGACCTAATGCATCAGGGGTTATATTTTCATTACCTAACCCTGCCACAAGTATTTTTTCAGCATTATTAGGTAACAAATTTTTAATTGACTCTGTAAGTGCTGTAAGCCTTCCGTCAAGCAACTCGCTTTCGTGAGAAAACTCAGGTAAATCTATGGTAATATATCTGCCAATAGGTTTTTGCAAAGTATTTGCACCGTATTCATTCAATATTTCTATTTCAGTTACCTGTGCTTTTTCTTTTTCCCACTTCTTTACTTTAATACCTTTCTGTTCGGTATCTGCTAACATTTCTTGTCGTTCAAGTGCTATATCTGTTCTGCAATTCACATTATCACCTCTGTTTTTCTTAAATATTATTGCACCAATGAAAAAATAATAGTCATTTTTATAAAAAATAACTTGATTTTTGTTTTATTTCGTGGTAACATATGTATCTGTAAAATACGAAGGAGGTGTAACGAATATGCCAAATATCAAATCAGCTAAAAAGCGTGTTCTC
>CALBKQ010000057.1 GCA_937895645.1 uncultured Clostridia bacterium | reverse complement strand
GGCGAGAGTTTAACTCTCGCCATTCGTTTTGCGTTTATAAAATCTTTACCCCAAATCCGTCGCCAAGTGTACCACCATTCAAGATATACTCAACAGCTTTTTTCTGCATAGTGGTATTCTGTGGCAACTTTTCAGTGCATCCGTAACTACCTTTTTTCTTTTTGTTTTTAAGCATAATTTTATTCTTGTATCTTACACTGAAAAGCCAACGGTATGCAGATGCAGGGTCTTCACGGTGACTCACAACATCCCAAAGTTCAGGAAATCTAAGAATATTACTACCCTCAGGCATAAAATCCTTGTTAGTAGGGTAGAGTAGCCAACTGTGACACATAAACTTGTTGTCGGGGTATTCAGGAAAATACTCTCTTATAAACTCTTGCGCCATTTGGAATGACTTTTCACAAGCATCAATAGTCAGTTTCTCACCGCGACAAATATGCACATTCCAGATTTTGTCGCCAAATTTGATTTCAAAATTATCTTTTTTATATGCGTTTGGCATATAGTAAAACATTTTTTGATATTGCAAACGACCAATTTTGAAAATGTTCATATTCATATGGTGCATAATCCAGTTAAGTTCATTAAGTCCCGTGCTATGAAGATTATCGCGACAATCGTCAATCCATATTTTAATGTCGCTCATTGTGTCAAAAAAGATTTTGTCACTAATGCCTTTTTTCTCGTATCTGTCTTTAACCTCAGGCAAAAATGCATAAACAAGACAAAGTTTTGTAAAATCATCTTTTTTAAGGTGCACTTCCCAACGATTTTTATAACAAAATTTAAGATAACGCAATATTTTTTTCTCGTGTTTTTTTATGTAATCTTCAACCTGTTTCTGCAAATTTTCATCAGCATATATTTTCAAAAACAAATCTTTTGAACGATTATAGTCAATCATAATTATCTCCTAAAATTTTATTAAAACCATTTTATCACAAATAAGTAAAAAATTAAATACATTTATAGTGCTTTTTCAGGGCAAAATATTTTTGCGAGGTGATAATGATGAATAACAATAACAACAATAACAACAGAAACAACGCGCAGAACAATAATAAGAATAATGCGCAGAACAACAATAACAAGAAAACTCCAACAAATAACCAGTTTTCAAATCAGAAAAACGGACCTGATATGAAAAACGAAAATAACAAACAGGGCAACAAATAACTAAAAAGAGGCATCAGTTTCTGATGCCTCTTTCTCTTGTCTATTTATAATCTTTACCTATTAAATATCTCCACGCTGCAACATATTTTGCTGCTGCTCTTGGATTTTTACTTTTTACATAAATGAAACGTTCACCGTCGAAGAACATTACTGACTCAACTGAAACATTAAGCACAAGTTTAAGTTTTTCAATAGAAAATGTGATAGTTTCACTCTCATTTAACACGATTTCAAAACGGTCTTTGTAAAGACGGAGTATTCCGTTGTCAGAAAGCTCCACTTTTTTGCGTTTAACAAGAGTGTAAACAGGTTGTTCTGTTTCCTCAAAAATCAATTCGCCATCAGGGGTATTAAGAACTTTATCTTTCCAGATGCCTTTTTGCCACTTATCCCAGTCAAGAACATTGTCAAACACAAGTGCTTTTTCACATTCATGGAAAAATCCATCTCTGCCAAACTCAACCTTATATCCACAATCACAAGTAAGAAAATCGCCTTTTGAACGAAGTGTACCAACTTGATTACAATGTGGACAAATATAAAGGATACGCTCAATATGTTCAGCAAGATTTTTACCTTTGTAAATTCGTGGACGTTTACGTTGCTCTTCAAAAGCGTTAACATAAATATCACGCTTAATAATTGCATTAACTTCTTCCGCGGTCATGCCCTCAAGTTCTTCAGGTGAATACTCGTGAACAACACCTGCAAAAATAGGACCTTTACGAAGTCCTGTACCCCAGCGTGGAGTATGGAAAAAACCGCCTTTAATACGGAAAGTAATAAGTGCAACGCCTAAATCTTTAACAAGTTGACCTGTGCGGGGTGAGAAAAATCCTGTTTCACCATTAGGTGTAATAGTGCCTTCTGCAAAAAGACCAAGTGGCACACCTTCTTTTGCACTTGCCATCATATCGTTAATAAGCACAGATGGGTGATTATCGCGTCCTTTTACAATCCAACCACACATTGTTTTAAGCAAAAACTTAACAACTGGGTTAAAAATAACGTGGTCACCCATAACATATCTTATATATTTTCTTAAAGAACACAAAATGTAAATAGGGTCAAGTGCATCAGAGTGGTTAGCAATAACAATAAAGTTCTTATTTTGTGGCACATATCTTTTAACTTTAGCATGTGCAATCAAAAGAACAATCCAGAAACCGAAAAATCTTACCACATTAACGCTTGATTTATTTATAAATGTTTTGAACTTGGTTTTTAATGTCATTTTTTCACATCCTTTAGGGGTGTACCAAAAAATACAAATACACAATTATGATAAAGAAAATCTTAATAATTGTCAAGAAAATATTAAAATTTTAAGTTGTTAAATACTATATATATTGGTTATATTTGTTGCATTTTATGGTAGTTTAATGTAAAATAAAAAAGGTGATTAAATGACTGGCAGATACTATTCTTTGAATGAATATTTGAAAGAAACTTTTGGGGACAAAGTTTATAAACTTGCTCTCGATATTGGTTGTACCTGCCCTAATCGTGATGGCACCTTGGAAACGCGAGGCTGTATCTTCTGTCATAACGGCTCGTCTCATTTTGCAGAGATAGGAACAGACATAAACGCGCAAATTGAAAATGCAAAAAGTCGTGTAAAATCTAAAACAAAAACAGAAAAATTTATAGCTTATTTTCAAAGCTTTACAAATACTTATGGCGATACAGATTATCTCAAAAAACAGTTTACAACCGCAATACAGCGACAAGATATTGTAGCACTTTCAGTCGGAACACGTCCTGATTGTCTGCCATCTGAAGTTCTTGAAATGCTTGAAAGTCTTAATAAAATCAAACCTGTGTGGATTGAATTAGGATTACAAACATCAAATGAGAAATCGGCACAGTATATAAGACGAGGCTATGAAAATTTTGTTTATGAAAACGCAGTTAAAGAACTCAAGAACAGAGGAATAACCGTAATAACCCATATTATTATAGGGCTACCTAATGAAACTAAAGAAGATATACTTAACACTATAGATTTTGTAATAAAATGTGGTACTGATGGTGTAAAACTTCAACTTCTGCACATTCTTAAAGATACAGATTTGTATGAAGATTATAAACAAGGAAAAGTTGAAGTGTTGTCGCTTGAAAAGTATATAGATATTCTTTTCAGTTGCATTGAAAAAATACCTAAACACATTGTGATTCATAGAATCACAGGGGATGCACCAAAATCACTTCTTGTTGAGCCCAAATGGAGCGCCGATAAGAAAAAGGTGCTTAATACAATCAATAATGAATTAGAAAAAAGAGATATTATGCAAGGAAGGTATGCATTATGAGTTGGAATTTCAGTTTGCCTACAAAAATTTATTTTGGTACAGATAAAATTAATGAGTTACCTGAAATTATAAAGGAGTTCGGTTATAAAAGGGGAGTGCTTGTTTGTTCAAATACCCTTAAAAAGAATGGTGTTGCAGATGAAATAGTAAAAAACTCAAATGGCACTTTGGTTGCAATTTTTAACGACATAAGACCAAATCCTACAACTGATAATGTAAATGATTGTGTAAAAGTTTTAAGAGAAAATAATGCAGATTTTGCAGTTGCCCTTGGTGGCGGTTCACCAATGGACTGTTGTAAAGCAGCTTGTGCAATCGCAAAAGGTACAGATAAAATCGAAAGTTATCATACAGGTGGCAAACCAATTAGCAAAGACGAAGTAATACCAATGTTTGCAGTTGCAACAACAAGCGGTACAGGTAGTGAAATCACAAATATTTCAGTGCTTACTGATTTACAAAAAGGTGTTAAAGCACCAATGAATGACCCGCTTATGTACCCAAAAGCAGCAATCGTTGACCCTCGTCTTACACTTAGTGTACCACCAAAAGTTACTGCTTCAACAGGTCTTGATGTTTTAGCCCATGCACTTGAAAGTGTATGGACAATCCTTCACCAACCAATTTGTGAAAGTTGTTCGGTTACTGCAACAAAACTAGTATTTGAATGGTTATATAAAGCGTATTCAGAGCCTGACAACTTAGAAGCCCGTGAAAAAATGGCAGAGGCGTCAATCATTGCAGGCGTAGCATTCTCAAATCCTCGTACAGCAGGTAGTCACGCTTGCTCATTCCCTCTTACCAACCTCTATGGTGTGCCACACGGCGAGGCTTGCGCTATGACTCTTGATTATTTCTGCCACTTTAACGCAGATGCAGAAAATGGTAGACTTAATAAATTTGCCCAGAATTGTGGATTTTGTGATGCACACCAGATGGCTGATGCAATTACAGACCTTAAAAAGAAGATGGGTATGGCTTGTACTCTTACAGAAATAGGTGTTAAAACTGACGCGGAAATTGAAAAACTTACAGAAATGAGTATGACACCATTATTAGAAAAGAATATGATAAAATTATCTTATGAAGATATTAAAAAAATGTATCTTTCAATTCGATAATATTTGTGCTATAATATAGTTTGGCGAAAAATCCTATATGATTGAGGTGTTATAAATTGAAAAAAGTAGCAGGACTTATTGTAAATGGGCATAAGTTTTTTCTTGTATTTATGCTTATAATTGCAGTGCTTTGTGGTTTACTTATTCCAAAAGTTGAAATCAATACAGATATGACAAAATATCTTCCTGATGATTCGTCAATGGCTCAGGGTATTGATATAATGGCTGAAAACTTTGATAATATGACCACAACACAGACAATCCGTGTAATGTTCAAAGATTTGAACGAAGAACAGATTGTGGCTGTTAAAGATTATCTTGAAAACATCCCGAATGTTGACAGCGTATCTTATGTTGCAGGTAGTGAAGACTATAATAAAGATGGTTATACAAAGTTTGTAGTAAATACTTCATTTACATATGGTTCACCTGAAGAATTAGCTATTGAAGATACTATAGAAAAAGCGTTCTCTGCTTACAATATGGAACTTATGAACGATAATACAAGTACAATGGAACTTCCTTGGGTTATTATCGGTGTTGCATTGGCACTTCTTCTTGCAATCCTCTTTATTATGAGTGGTTCATGGTTTGAACCTATACTTTTCCTTATAGCAATCGGACTTGCTGTTGTAATGAATATGGGTACAAACATTGTGCTTGGCAGCGTTTCACAGATTACAATGTCAATTGCTGCAATTCTTCAACTTGTTCTTTCAATGGACTACTCAATTATTTTGATGAATCGTTACCGCCAGGAAAAAGCAAACCATGACGATAATGAAGAAGCAATGAAGGTTGCATGGCAAGGTGCATTCTCATCAGTTATGAGTAGTGGTATGACAACTATTATCGGTCTTTCAATGCTCGTGTTTATGAGTTTTAAGATTGGTATGGATTTAGGTATTGTACTTGCAAAGGGCGTATTCTTTAGTATGATTTGCGTACTTACAGTACTTCCTGCACTTATTCTTATCTTTGACGAAAAAATTGAGGATACTGAAAAGAAAGAATTACATATTCCAATGGGACTCCTCTCTCGCTTTCAGTATAAAGCAAGAAAACCAATTGCAATATTCTTTGTAGTCTTGTTTATAGTTTCATTCTTTGCACAAAATCTTTCAAAAACAGTTTATACACTCTCACCTGAAGACCCGATTGCTGATATATTCACACCATCAAATCCAATCGTTGTTCTTTATAATAATGAAGACGAGCAAAAAATGTCAGAACTTGCAACAAAGCTTGAAAAAGACGAAAACGTAAAGAGCGTTATGAGTTATTCAACAACCCTTGGTCGTGAGTTTACTTCTCAGGGTATGGTTGATATGATTGATGGTATGGGTATTCCTATGAGTATTGACTCGTCACTTCTTGATGTGATTTATTACAGTTATTATGGTGGCGAACTTTTACCAATGACTGCGTCAGAAGTTATGAACTTTATTTCAAAAGAAGTTGTAACAAATCCAATGTTTGCAGGATTTATAAGTTCTGATATGCAATCAAGCATTAACAGTATTAAAGTATTCTCAGACGCAAAAGAACTTACAACACCAAAAAGTGCCGACGAACTTGCAACAACATTCGGTATGCCGGCTGATGACCTTAAACAAGTTTTCGTGCTTTATTACAGCGAAAAGGGTGGGGCAAATTATGGTACTTTAACAATGCCAGAGTTTGCAAGTTTTGTAGTGAACGATGTTGCAACAAATGAACAGTATGCAAGTATGTTTGACGAAGAAACAAAAGCACAGTTAGGTCAGCTTGAAACACTTACAAATAAAGACGCTATTGTTCAAAAAATCGGACCTGATGAAATGGCACAGGTTATGGGCGTAGCAAAAGAAGATGTACTTTTACTCTACGCTTACCATTATGAATATGTAAAGACAGATGGCAATGTGGTTTATGACGATGTTATTGCAGACTATGTTGCCTGGAGTATTGTTGAGTGTACTCACAAAATGTCGGTTAAAGAACTTATCGATTTTGTTGATGAAAATAAAGCAACATTTGGCGATTTGATGGAACCAGACCAACTTTCACAAATTGAAACAGGTAAGAAAATTATAAATGCTACAGTTTCTGGCAAATCCTTTACACCATCACAAATGGCAGATATTGTAGGTTTTGATAGTACACAGATTAAACAACTTTATCTTTTACATACCTGTAAATATGGTGATACAAGTAATTGGAAAGTATCTGTGCAGAACTTTGTAAAATTTGTAGATAGCAGTGTGCTTAACAATAAAGCTTATGCAAGTTTCTTTGATGCAGATACAGCAAGTAAACTAAAGAGTGCAAAAGCAATTATCAACGCAGTAGTTTCAGGTAAATCATATACTGCAAATGAAATGGCAAACCTTCTTGGAGGCCTTTCAGATGAACTTAACGCAAGTACAGTTGAAATGCTTTATCTTTATAATTCAGGACTTAAAAACAGTAATCCTGAATGGAAACTTACTATTGAAGAAATGTTCCGTTATGTGTCAGAAGATATGTTGAACGACCCAAGATTTTCTTCACTTCTTGATGAAAGTATGAAGAGTGATATCAGAGGTATGAAAACTCAACTTGATGATGGTATCAATCAACTTTTAGGTAAAAACTATTCGCTTATGATGGTTGAAACATCACTTCCTACCGAGTCAGAAGAAACAAGCAAGTTTATGGCAAATATTACCGATGTTTTTGAAAATAATCTCCAGAATAAAGTTTATTTAATCGGTAATACACCAATGAGCTATGAAATGGAACAGAGTTTTGATAAAGAACTTCTTACAATCACACTTCTTACAGCAGTTGCAATTTTTATAGTTGTTCTTTTCACATTCCGTTCATTACTTATTCCGACCGCACTTGTGTTGCTTGTTCAATGCGGTGTTTATGTAACAATGACTGTAAACGGTCTTGCAGGTTACAGTATCTATTACTTGGCACTTCTTATTGTTCAGTGTATTTTGATGGGTGCTACAATTGACTATGGTATTCTCTTTACAAACTATTACCGTGAAAACCGTAAGACAATGGATATTCAAGGTTCACTTTTAAGCGCTTACAATGGCTCAATCCATACAATTCTTACATCCGGTCTTATTATGGTAATTGTAACAGGTGCAATCGGCTTTAGCCCTGTTGACCCTACAATCGCACAGATTTGCCGTATTATTTCAATCGGTGCACTTTCTGCAATACTTCTTATCTTGTTCGTTCTTCCTGGCCTTATCGCAACTTGTGACAGATTCGTAACAAAAGATAAAAAGAATAAGAAACAAAAAGAACTTGAAACAGTTCCCGAAATGCCAATAGAAAAAACAGAAGAGGCAACTACAACAGAAGAATAAAGAAAGCCCCACAAGCCAAAATGAACAAGTCCATAAAAAATGGACAATAGAAAAAAGAGCCCTCTTGATGTAGAAT
>CALBKQ010000056.1 GCA_937895645.1 uncultured Clostridia bacterium | reverse complement strand
TCGCTAAGATGACAGAAGAAGAAATTAAGCAAGTTGAACGTATCGTCAACGAAAATGGTCTTGATGCAGTAATTTTTCCATCATACCTTTCAACCCCACTTAAATCAGGTACAGACGAAAACGGTAAATATTGGAACGCTTGGAGTCAGGTATTCTTAAATAACTGCCGTGCATTATCACCATCTGCATCACTTCCTGAAATATCAATTCCAATCGGTTACCACTCATCAGGTGCAGGAATAGGCCTTGAAATTGCCGGACTAAAAAACAGTGAACAGTTGCTTCTTAATATTGCATACTCATATACTGAAAAATATAATCACCGTGCAACACCAACAGGCGCACCCGACTTGTATGCAGATTATAATGCAGACTCACTTCAAGAGATTATAAATTCAGTAATTGCACAAGCAAATGCAAAACCCGAAGAAACAGTTACTGAAAAACAAACTGAACCTACAAACCAGACAAACAACGGTAAATCCGTTTCAGATTTTATTCCTGTTTTTATCGGCATTGGATTTATTAGTGTGGGCGTAATTCTTACTGCTATTTCAAAGAAAAAACGCCCTAAAAAGAAAAAGGAGCCCGAACCCGAACCACAGTATGATGTGAATATGCAGAATAGATAAAAAATAAAGCTCTCACAAAATGTGAGAGCTTTGCTTTTTGTTATTATTAGTCGTTGTTTCTTCTTTTATTAAAACGACGGTTGTTGTCACGCTTTTTTGGTTCTTCATCGATGTCATTTTCTGGAACAAGTCCTTTAACTTCAATAAGAGCATCACGGCGTGAAAGGTTAAGTCTGCCTTGGTCATCAATTTCAAGTACTTTTACAAGTACTGTGTCACCAACATTAACAACATCTTCAACTTTTTCTGTGCGTTTAACATCAAGACGGCTGATGTGAACAAGACCTTCTTTACCTGGTGCGATTTCAACGAATGCGCCAAAACTCATAAGACGAGTTACAACACCATTATAAATTGCACCAATTTCTGGGTCTTTTGCAATAAGTTCAACAATTGTCAATGCGCGTTTTGCATTGTCAAGGTCGATACCTGAAATGAATACGCGGCCATCTTCTTCAATGTCAATCTTAACTTCACAATCTGCCTGAATCTTCTGGATAACTTTACCCTGTTTACCGATAACATCACCGATTTTTTCAGGGTCAATTTTTGTTGAAAGCATCTTTGGAGCATATTTTGAAAGTTCTGCTCTTGGCTCTGCAATACAAGGAAGCATAATTTCGTCAAGAATATAATTTCTTGCTTTGTGTGTCTTTGCAAATGCTTCTTTAATGATTTCAGGTGTAAGACCGTGTACTTTAAGGTCCATCTGAATTGCTGTGATACCATTCTTTGTACCTGCAACTTTGAAGTCCATATCGCCATAGAAATCTTCAAGACCCTGAATATCAACCATTGTCATAAAGTCGCCATAAACGCCTTCGTCACCTGTGATAAGACCACAAGAAATACCTGCTACGGGAGCTTTAATCGGAACACCTGCTGCCATAAGAGCAA
>CALBKQ010000055.1 GCA_937895645.1 uncultured Clostridia bacterium | reverse complement strand
TGTATGGAGAGTTGTCCGAGTCGGTCGAAGGAGCACGATTGGAAATCGTGTAAACTGCTAAAACGGTTTCGAGGGTTCGAATCCCTTGCTCTCCGCCAAATTTTTGGGACACCACTAAAATTAATAGTGTGTGTCCTTATTTTTTTAGAATTGGGGTATTATATGTTCGAACAAATGATAAATACTGTAAATGATGCATTATACAGTTACATCCTTATTATCATACTTGTGCTTGGTGGTTTATATTTTACTTGTCGTACAAAATTCGTCCAGTTCAGATTGTTAAAAGAACAATTCCATGCAGTTATGGAAAAACCTGAAGATAAAAATGGTGTTTCTTCATTCCAAGCACTTATGGTGTCAACTGCATCTCGTGTAGGTACAGGTAACATTATTGGTGTTTCAACTGCATTGTGCCTTGGTGGTTTCGGTTCAGTTTTCTGGATGTGGATAATTGCTATTGTTGGCAGTGCATCTGCGTTTATTGAAAGTACACTTGCACAGATTTATAAGAGAAAAGGTCCTGATGGAAGTTATGGTGGTCCTGCATATTATATTGAAAACGCTCTTAAATGCAGACCACTTGCTATTGTATTTTCAATTCTCTTGATTGTTACATACGGATTTGGATTTAATATGTTAGCGTCATATAACTTACAGTCAACATTTTCAGGTTATAGTTTCTATAATGCAAAATCCACACCTTGGATTATCGGTCTTATTGTTGCTGTATTGGTTGGTATCTGCCTTTTCGGTGGCGGTAAGCGTATATTAAAGGTTACAAGTACACTTGTACCTTTTATGGGAGTTGCTTATATTCTTATAGCACTTGTAATTGTATTTATGAATATTGGTCTTTTGCCCGATATTTTCAAAACTATCTTTGCTGAAGCATTTGATTTTCAAGCAATATTTGGTGGATTTAGTGGCTCTTGTGTAATGTTTGGTATCAAGCGTGGACTTTTCAGTAATGAGGCTGGTGTTGGCTCTGCACCAAACGCATCAGCATCAGCTCAGGTTAACCACCCGGTTAAACAAGGTCTTGTTCAAGTGCTTTCAGTATTTATTGATACTGTTCTCATCTGTTCTGCAACTGCATTTATGTGTATGAGTTCAGGCGTTGAGCCAAGTGCAAAACTTTCAGGTGCACCTTATGTTCAGGCTGCTTTAAGTAGTACTCTTGGTGCATTCGGACCAATTTTTATTACTGTTGCAATGATTTTATTTGCGTTTACAACACTTGTTGGTAATCTTTTTTATGTTGATAAAGCAATTTTCTTTATCTTCAAGAAAATGCCAAGTAAGACATTTATGCGAATTTATTATGTTGTAGCATCTTTGGTTATTTTACTTGGTGCAGGACTTAGTGCTGACTTGCTTTGGGGTATTGCAGATATAACAATGGGTGCAATGACAATTATAAATATGCCGGTAATCCTTTATTTAGGCAAATATGCATATAGAGCATTAAAAGACTATGAAAAACAGCGTAAAAACGGCGTAGAACCTGTTTTCAAAGCAAAGAACATAGATTTACCACATAAAACTGATTATTGGAACTAAATAGCATTAAAATCACCTTATACATAAACTGTATAGGGTGATTTTTTATGCGAAGTTTTGAATATAACAGAAACAATGCAGTAGATTATGCAAAAAGATGGGCTTTGTCCCGAAATCCAAGATATTATGATTTTCACGGAATAGGAGGGGACTGCACCAATTTTACATCACAATGTATATATGCAGGTGCAGGAGTAATGAATTATACCCCTGTTTACGGCTGGTACTACCGTTCTCTTTCTGACCGCTCAGCAGCATGGAGCGGCGTCGAATATCTTTATAATTTTCTCACAACAAATAATTCTGTCGGTCCCTTTGCAAGTGTTGTTTCCCAAAATGAAATACTCCCGGGAGATATAATCCAGTTAGGCAGAGCTGACGGAGATTTTTATCATACTCTGGTTGTTGTTGAGACTTCTCCCGAAATTCTTGTTGCTGCCCATACTAACGATGCCTTAGACAGACCTTTATCCTCATATAACTATGATGTAGCCCGTTTTCTTCATATCGACGGCGTCAGAACTTAATCATCAATAAAATTAAAATATTCCATTGATACTCCTGAAAAAATATGGTATAATGTTAAAAAATGGTGATGATAGAGAAGATGCTGTAAAACATTTAATTGGACTTCCGGGGCTTAATTTAAGTAATCCAGAACTTCAAAAAATTGTATTTAGATATTTAAGAGAATTAAAAGAATGCGGAGTTAAAGGATTAAGATTTGATGCTGCAAAACATATTGAAACTCCAAGCGATGGAAATTGTGCTTCATCTTTTTGGGATAATACATTAGAAGTTGCTAAAACATATTATAAAGAAAAAGATTATATAAGACTACAACCTGAAAATGATACAATGGAACCAATAATTGTAAAAGATGTACAAATAATAGGAAAAGTTGTAGGTCTA
>CALBKQ010000054.1 GCA_937895645.1 uncultured Clostridia bacterium | reverse complement strand
GCGTTATATTCGTCAACAAGTTGTTTTACATAGTCGCGTCTGCCCTCAACTTTTTCATGACTCATATATCTTGGGCATTGACTTGTCTTCATATAGTGAAGTGCAATCTGTGTAAGAACATCGTCTTCGTCATTAAGTACAATTTCTTCACGACCGGGAAGTGAGCCGAAACAGAAACGGTCAGCAACAACTAATGCGCCACTGTCTTCAATAAGCATTGTAAAGTCAGGGTCGTCCATTTCTGAACCTACAACTACAATTTTTGCTCTGTAATTCTTTTTAGCATCAGGTTCACGAGTTTTAAGTTCTTCAGCAGTTTCACGAAGTTTATCTAAAATTAAATACTTAGGACAACAATATGTAACAAGACAAAGTACGTGGAATTCATAGCCCGTAATTCTTGGATTTTCTTCTTTTCTATATTCACCAATTTCAGTAATGAGTCTGCAAATTTCATTGTGCTCTGCAACTGCTTTTCTTAAAGCCTCATCACTTGTGTCAACACCATATACTTCTTGTAATTTATCAAGCACTTTAATTCTTAACTGTTTAGCATAGTGCTTGACTGTATGTTGTTCAATTTTGAAAGGAGAATCAACAAAACTTACAAAAAACTTGTCATTAGGAACAAGGTTAAGTAATTCAAAATGCTCATATGTACGATTCATTTCAGAGCAGGTTTCAGAACCAATAAGAGCTGAAAGGAAGTTGTAACCGCCTTCAATTCCACGTTCTAAAAGTGCTTTTGAATAACCACATAAGAATGAACTCATATAATAAGTTGCAATGTCCATTGAGCCTGTTCTCGGCGCTCTTAGCCTCACTGAAAAACAGTTATCAAGATTTAATAAAACCTCGGGAATGTGATAACAAGTGTATGCGATAGCCAGTTTGCCATCATTTGTCGCTTGTTTTACAAGGTCGTTATTTGCTTCTTGCAATAAGTTTTCAAAATAAATTAAATGTTTTAAGTCCTTCATTTATATAACCCCAACTTCACTTAATGCTTTTTTTACACCCTTAACAACATTTGATTCAGGTGGAAGATTAAAAATGTTTTCACCCTTAATATCAAATACAGATAAGTTTTTATCATCTTCAATGTAACTGAGTACAGGAATACCATTTGTGTCAATGTAATCTTTAAGTGACTCGTCAGCCATACGATTTATAATGACACCAATTTTTTCATACATAACGAGTTCGTCAGCTACATTTTTAATTGTATTTATAACTTGGCAGCCTTTTTTGCTTGGGTCAGTAATAAGGAATAGGTGAGTAACCTTTTCCATAACTCTACGGTTAATCTGTTCAATTCCAGCCTCTCCGTCAATTACAACATAATCAAACTCGTTTGAAAGAATTGAAATAACTTCTTTTAAGTATGAGTTGATTTTGCAATAGCAACCTGCAGTTTCAGGACGACCAACTGCAATAAAAGAATAACCATCAGTTTCAACAAGTGCATCAAAAATTCTGTATTTTGCTTCACCTAAAAGTTCAATTGCAGTTCTGGTGTCACCCTCATCAACCGATGCAATAATTTCTTTTCTGATGTCATCAATAGTCATTTTAACGTCAATACCTAAAGCAGTCGAAAGACCTACTGCAGGGTCAGCATCAATGGCTAATATTTTTTTGTCAGGATACTTTTCTACAAGGCATCTGACAATAGTTGCAGAAAGTGATGTTTTGCCAACGCCACCTTTACCTGCAACAGCAAGAATTGTTGCTTTCTTTTCCATTTTTATCACCTTATTTAATTGCTTTTGGCATGTTCCATTTGAATGCCATAGCAAGTACTCTTAAAATAAATGTTACTGCTAAACCGATAATCATAGCAAGACTGTCTTCAAAGCCGATGCTTTCACTGTAAATATATAATAAATAATAGGTGGATGCACCTGCAATAGCTGCTAATGCGTAAATTCGTTTAACTAATACAAACGGAGTTGAGTTTGTAAGTACATCACGAAGCATACCACCACATATACAGGTGATTGCACCGCAAGTAATACTTATTAAAGCGTTATCTACATAGCCTTGTTCAAAAGCGACTTTTACACCCATAACAGCGAAAATTCCAAGACCCAATGCGTCAAAAATGTCGTTTATATGTTCAATTCTGGTTTCATTCTGTAAATATGTATTGCTGAACTTTCTGGCAAAAAAGAAGACGATGACTGAAACGATTGTAGAAAGTAAAAGGTATTCTTTTGAATTAAAAAATACAGGTGGTGCAAAGCTGAAAATAACATCACGTGTAAGGCCACCGCCAAGTGTTGTGATAATCGCAAGAAGTATAACACCAAAAAGGTCAGTTTTTCTTCTTATTGCAACCATTGCGCCTGAAATTGAAAAGGCGACAACGCCTATTGATTCAATAATTGTATAAAATAATTCCATTATGTAACTCCTGATTAATCACTATATTTATAGTATAATCCATAATCGTTGTAATTTTAACACAAAAGGCTGAAATAGTAAAGCGAAAAAACAAAAAATAAGCCACAAATTGAAATAATTTGTAGCACTATATTTTTGTTTATCCAAAATTTGTGTAATGAAATATTTTTTGTTTGGTAGTATGATTATATTGTACTTTAACCCATAAAAATATCACACAATAAAAGCATTATTACTCCCGAAACCCCACCGATTGATGAAATGCCTAAAGTCCACCCATTCACAGGAATATGCACAGTAACATACTTACCTATAAGGTTTACAGCAAATATTGCACAAATCCCTTGCAAAGCAGTAAATAATAGTGCTGAAAAAAATCTTTTTGATTTGAAATACGCAATAAAAATAACAACAAGGTACACGGCAAGAAAAATGCCAAGCAGAATTTTACCCGAATTCATTTTAAGCCTCCTAAAAAAATATTGGACATATTATTTTTATTATTTTAATGCTTAAATTATACCTTGTAACATACAATAGATTAGTAAATAATTGGAGTGAATAATATGACCGAAACCAAAACTACTTATGAACAATTTTGCACACATCAGGGTAAAAATATAGTTATGGAATTGACTATGTATTCAGACGGTACAAGAAAAATTAGATGTACCAACTGTAAGTGCCCACATAATAATATAGATTGTCAGAATAAGTTAATAAAAAATAATTAAATTCTTTATTGACCGATTGAGAAAAAAACAGTATAATAATAAAAATTCGACTTTTAACTAAAATTTTTATATAGCGGTGATTTTTAATGCAGAAAATTGTTGATTCGGTTTACGATATCATCGCATTCTCAAACGGTATCATTTTTACAAAAAAAAGAGTCCTTGAAAATGGCTCTGTTAAGGTTAACTTTTACGGATACGATATAAAAAGAATGCAAAGAACTCCGGTTACAAAAAGTGTTTATCTTTTGAATAAATACGGTCCGGAATACAAAAAAATAGCAGAACAGTTGGGTGACTATGTTTCTTGTGATGCTGATATTTTTCCATCAAAACAGGTTGTAGTTGTTTACCCAAGTGGTGAAACAGGTGTTTTCTCGCCTGATGGTAATATGGCATGGGCAAATGACTTGTCATATCAGGGCGCAGAAATTAACGGTGTTGTCTGTGATGGCAGACAAATCTGGAGCGTTGTTCCTGAAAATAATTGTGTAGTTAGTTACTCAATTTCACATAAAAAGTTCAGTATGCGAATTGGCTCAAAGGACTCAACTTCATTTAATAACCCTGTGTCAATCTCAAAGTATGATAACGAACTTTTCATCTGCAACAAAGGTTCAAATAAAGTAAGAACAATAAATCTTAATGACTATTCTGTAAATGATTTCAGAATTTTTGACGAGCCGGTATATAAATATCTGCGTTCTTGTGGTAAAGAAATTGTATTACTTGAGTCAGGCGTATATGTATTATAATTTTGTTTGAAAATAAAGGAGAATAGAAAATGAGTGAAGAATTTAATCCTGATTTAGTGTCAGTTGTTGATGAAAACGGTGTTGAACATGTTTTTGAGGAACTTGACAGAATTGAAACTGATACAGCAAAATATGTAGCGCTTCTTCCCGTATATGATGAAGCAGAAGAAATCCTTGACGATGATGGTGAACTTATTATTCTCAAGGTTTGTGAAGAAGATGGCGAAACATATCTTGAGCCAATCGAAGACGATAACGAATTTAATGAAATTGGTAAGATTTTTGAAGAGCGCCTTTCAGAATTGTTTGAGTTTAATGAGGAAGAATAAACTGTTAAAAACTTAATACACCCTGCGAAGCACGACAACTGCAAATGATATTAACCCAACACACTATAAAAGGGAGCTTGTACTCGGGTCATTGGGAGCAGACCTCCCGTCAATGGACGGACGAAGGGAGCACAGATATGAAACGGAAAGCACCCACCTGCATTAACACGCAGGTTAGTATTCATTGCAACCGACTTTGCGGGGGTTTTTAATGATTAACAGTAAATTGTAGGGGCGATTCACGAATTGCCCGTATTTTTATAACTTTTTTCAAAAAACTCTTGACAAATAAAAAACAGAATCATAAAATCAAAATAGAAATGGAACAATTGAGACCTGTCCCTACTGTTCCAAAAGAAAGGTTGTGATATTTTGAAAACATATAGATATATATTAAAAAATTTAGAATGCCCTAATTGTGCAAAGAAGATAGAGGATAAAATAGCAAATGTAGAAGGATATGAACAAGTTAGTGTAAATTTTTCTACTTGTAAATTGTCTCTAAAGGTAAGTGATGATAAGAACGAAAAAGATTTAAAAAGTGAGTTAGAAAAGATAGTTAAACAAATTGAACCCGGTATAGTACTGGTTAATGAAAAAGATAAACAAGAAGATGTTCAAAGAAATAGTAAAGATATTATTAGATTACTAGTAGGTGCACTTTTATATTTAATAGGAACGTTTGTTTTTAAGAATAAAAATATGGTTATACTTGTAACTATAATTTCGTTAATTATTTTATTATATAGAGTTGCTATAAAAGCGTATAAGCAAATTTTTAAAAACCATATATTAGATGAAAATGCATTAATCACAATTTCTGCTATTGGAGCTTGTTTAGTGGATAAACCAATGGAAGGTATAATGGTTATTG
>CALBKQ010000053.1 GCA_937895645.1 uncultured Clostridia bacterium | reverse complement strand
CTTGTTGGGCAGAGTTTGAGATTGTTGATGATGTGTGCCGCATATCTGCCTACGATCTGCCTCCATACGATGACACGCTCAGCATCGAAACAAAAATATTTACTAGGGATGGAAAGATACCCTTCGAGGTTGGAAAGACATACCTTGTGCGAGGCCGGTACTGGGACTATGATGTTCGCCAATCTTATGAGTTGATTATCAATGATGAGGGCGAGGAACAAACGGAATGGGTAACGGATCGAGATATTGACGGAACATTCAAAACCAGAACTATGAGCATCGATCCCGGCTACCCATTATTGAACTCACCTGAAACAATTGGTATCTGTGCGCAGTATGGCTCTTTAAGACCTAAATCCTTAATAACAGTTAAAAATCCATTTTTGCCGATTGCACCTGAAACATCAAGTTTACCTTTATTGTTAAGTGGTAAATTCACTCGTGAGTCACCAATGTAACCTTTTACCTGACCTTTTGAATTTGCAACAGCAACAACAGGAGATGCAGGTCCGCCACCGCTGAGTTTAAGGGTAAGTGTATCTTTGTCACCTTTTAAGAGCACACCCATCATAGAAGCACCTGTAATAAGTCGTCCAAGGGCAGCAGAACACACTTTGCTTGTGTGGTGAATATTCTGCATTTCCTTAACCATTTCTGTTGAGTTAAGGGCAAGACAGTAAAGTGTACCGTCTTCTGATATCATTCTGACTAATTCGTTCATTTTAATTCATCCTTAAATATAGTCTTTATTTTTTTAGCAACAACTGTAATACGCTCTGTTTCTGCAGTTACAGGATTGTCGCTGTAATCGTCATAAGTATTCAATACTTCAAACCCACAGTCTTTAAGAATTTTAAGTATTTCCTGTGGTTCGTAAGCGTATTCGCAAAAACTTTCACTGTAACGCTCGTAACATTCGTCATCTTCGTTTTTAATAAAGAAATCAAGGTCAATGTTTGTAGTGGCATTTTCTTTGTTAAAAGAATTTTGCCAAGCACAATAAACCTCGTCCATATCATAAATAAATGTGTTGTTGCCAAGGGTTTTTTCGTGCTTATACGGTGTATTCATATCAAAGATAAAAATACCACCCATATTCATAAAAAGTGAAACTTTTTCTATTGATTTTTTCACTTTTTCAAGTGTATCGATATGATTTATGGTATCAAGAACTGAAACTGCACAGTCAATAGTGCCAAATAAATCAAGGGCTTCAGCTTTCTGGCACAAGAACATAGCGCTTGAGTTTTCCTCATACTTTTTCTCATTTGCCACCATAAGCATATCTTCACTTGCGTCAACGCCTATTACGTCAAAGCCTTTGTTTTCAAGTAAAAACGAAAGTGTACCTGTACCGCAACCAAGGTCAAGCAAAAGCCCTCCGTCAACACCGTTTTTGTGTAACAGAGAGCAGATTTTATTCTGGATTTTTTCGTAAGGGACATTTTCAGTTAAAATATCATAAACTGATGAAAAAATACCGTAACTCATTATTTTACTCTTTCAAAAATTGTTTCGTAACCGTCAGCACCATACTGAAGTGAGCGGTTTACACGGCTGATAGTTGCTGTTGAAGCCCCTGTTTCTTTAACAATATCGTTATAAACTTTCTTTTCTGAAAGCATTTTAGCAACAACACAACGCTGTGCCATTGAATGGAATTCATTTACTGTGCAAAGGTCTTCAAAAAAAGCATAACATTCGTCTTCATTTTTCAATTCCATAATACATTTTACAAGAAAATCTGTATTTTCGTTTCTGAAATCAATTCCCATTTTTATAAACCCTCCAACAAATATGGTTCTTTAACATTTTAACACATTAAAACTTGAAAGTAAAGAATTATTTAATTAAATTATGTGCAAAATTATTCCGGGGATTACAGCACAAGCATAAAGAATACCAAGGATTTTAAGATTTTCACGAAGTTTTGATTTGTTACGGAACAAAACAAGTAACCCAGCACCTGCGTTAGTGCAAAGCCCTGCAATAAGTGAGCCGAAAGTAAGCGTACCCTCAATATATAACTGAGTTAAAAGCACGGAAGATGCACAGTTTGGAATAAACCCGATAATTGCAGATAACAATGGTTGAAATATGGAATCTGACAATAACAAACGTGAAAGTGCATTTGTGCCCACAAAGGCTACAAAAAGGTCAATTATAACAGTAAATAAAAGCAAAAATCCAAATACCTTTACGGTATGAATAAGTGCGGGACGCAACACTCCACCATTTTCTTCACAGCCACAATGGTCTTGCTCACAAAGGTCGTGAGAGTGGTGATGATGGTGATGATTGTGCGTTTTTTTCTCAATAAAATAAATCAGATAACCAAAGAAAAGTGCAATTATAATTTTTGAAACAAGTAATTTGAAAATTTCAAAACTACCGTTATGAGCAGTTACAAGAAGTATAATTGCCTCGTCAGAGGTTGAAAGGAAAACGGCAATAAGAGTGCCAAGGGTGATTATACCGCTTGAATAAAGGTTTGCACTCATTACTGAAAATCCGCATTGAGGAATACACCCTAAAACAGTTGCAACAGCAGGGCCAAAAGCACCGGTACGGGTGAAAATGTGTTTAATTTTATCTTGTGCTTTGTGCTCAAGAAATTCTATTACAAGAAAAGCAACAAATAAAAAGGGAAGTATTTTAAGTGAGTGGAGTGTTGACTCAAAAATTACTTCAAAAATACTGTGTACTGAAAAAATAGGTACTTCTACGTGCGCGTGTAAAAATGTCATATCTTCGCACCTCCACATTTACTGCAAGTACCGTAAAGCACAGTTTTTGAGCCATCAAGGGTAAATTTGTGGTCAGCAAAAATATGACTTGCAAGTTTGTCAAGAAAATCACACTCAGTATGAATTAACTCACCACAACTTGAGCATTTAAGATGATAATGATTGTGACACTCGTCACTTAATAATTGATAACAACAAGCTTCATTTTCACCAGCAATAAACTTTCTTGCCTTGTTTTCAAGAACTAAACGGTCTAACTGACGATAAACGGTAGTTCTTCCAATGTGACCACCATCTTTAATTAGTGCAAAATATACATCCTCTGCCGAAAAGTGCTTATGAGGATTTTTCTCTAAAAATTCGTAAACTAACCTGCTCTGTTTTGTCTCGTAACCCATAAAAATACCTTTCATATATGAATTTGAAATCCATTTTCAAATTTTACAGGAATAATATAAAAATGTCAAGTAAATTTGAGTTTGTGGGGATAAATGGAAAATGGAAAGTGGAAAACGGAAAACTAAGGAACTGCGTTGCAATTATATATAATTAGTGTCGCAGG
>CALBKQ010000052.1 GCA_937895645.1 uncultured Clostridia bacterium | reverse complement strand
AAGATAATTTAACTGCACTTCATCTTTACCAAAAGAAAGGCTTTACTAATGTTATATTTGATGGTAAAGACGAATACGGTGAATTTTACAAGTTAATGAAAGAGATTTAGTATGACAAAAATTAAAGAATTCATAAAAACTGAAATTGTGCTCGTAATATCGTTCATATTGGCGGTTATATCAGCATTTTTCGTTACACCAAGCAAGGCTTATATTGATTACATTGATTTTCGCACATTAGGGCTACTTTTCTGTTTAATGTCGGTTATGGCAGGGTTTAACAGACTGGGACTTTTCAAATTTGTTGCCGAAAAGATGCTCTCAAAAATAAAAAGCATTAACGGACTTTCGTTGATTTTGGGATTGCTATGTTTTTTCTCATCAATGTTTATTACAAACGATGTGGCACTAATAACCTTTGTGCCCTTTACGGTTACGGCATTAAAGCTTTCAGGCAAAATGGACAAGTTAATATGGATTGTAACTATCGAAACTGTTTCAGCGAACCTCGGCAGTATGCTGACACCCATTGGTAATCCGCAAAATCTTTATTTATTCTCATCTTATAATATGAGTCTTGGTGATTTTATTTCAACCATACTCCCCTATGCCTTGTTTTCTCTTATACTTGTTTTGCTTTCTTGTATACTTACGGGCAAAGGCACAATTGACACTCAAAGCACTGAAAAAAATAATGATTTTTCAAAATTAAATATCGCTATTTATTCAGTTTTATTTCTATTGGCTTTACTTACTGTTTTTCGTATAATTCCCTGTATTGCAACAGTTATAATTACAGTTCTTACAATACTGATTTTTGACCGCAAAATAATTTTAAAGGTTGATTACAGTTTACTTTTCACATTTATATTTCTGTTTATATTCATTGGAAATCTTGGTGAAATCAAACCTATAAGCGAATTCTTGAAAAGCATTGTTAATGGTAATGAGGTATTCGTTGGTGTTGTTTCAAGTCAGGTGTTTTCAAATGTTCCTGCTGCTATTCTTCTTTCAAAATTTACTGAAAATGCAAGTGATTTACTTATTGGTGTAAATCTTGGTGGACTTGGAACTTTAATTGCGTCTATGGCAAGTCTGATTTCATTTAAGATTGTAGCAAAAGAAAAAGTCAATATGGGCAAATACATACTGACATTTTCTATCGTAAATATTGTATTCTTAATCCTTAATTTAGGATTGTGGCTTATAATCAAATAGCAAAAAGGGTATTCCGTTTTGGAATACCCTTTAGTTTTTATGTATTTATTTGTGATAACGAAGTGAGCAGATGTCGTCGCCTTTAGCAATACATTTTGGCAAATCAAGAACTGCGCCATAAGCTTCACCGATTCCGTGGTCACCGCACATTGAAATATCACAAAGAGTTGCAATTTCTTCATCTGTACAACCGGCTTTTTGCCAAGCTTTTACAAGTGGGCAATAGTGGAAATCAATTGAAAGTTTATCATCAGTGCTTTCAAGAATTTTCATTTCAAAAACCATTTGTGCAGGCTTAGTAAAGAGAGTTTTACGAAGACCTACAAGACTATCAGTACCACCCTTTTTAATATGATTTGCACCGTGTGTAAGTCCGCAACGCTTAATTGCAGCGCTACCGAAATCCCACCAGTCAAGACCACGCTTACCTGCTTCATCGCAAAGAAGATACAGCCAGTATGCACGGTGTTCAAGTTGTTCACGAACGGCTACAATCAAAGGGTTTTTGATTTTTGCATCATTTTTTACTTTGCTCATTTTATATCCTTCTTTTCTTAAAATTATTTCTTTTGTCCATAATAAGCATTCGCACCGTGTTTACGGAGATAGTGTTTGTCAAGAAGTTCCTGTTGCATTGGTTTAATTTGTGGATTCATCATAATATTGTGCCATGCCATAAATGCAAGTTCTTCAAGGACTACTGCATTGTGAACTGCATTATGTGGGTCAGTTCCCCATGTAAATGGTCCATGACTATGAACAAGAACAGCCGGAATGTCGTTTGGTTGTTTATCGTTAAAAGTTTCAATAATAATATTTCCTGTTTCAAGTTCATATCTGCCACCGATTTCTTCAGGTGTCATTTTGCGAGTGCAAGGAATTTCACCGTAGAAATAGTCACCGTGGGTTGTACCGAGGGCAGGGATTCCCATACCTGCTTGTGCAAAGGTTGTTGCCCAACGAGAATGAGTGTGAACAACACCTTTAATATCAGGGAATGCGTTATAAAGGGCTACATGAGTGTCAGTATCTGATGATGGATTTAATTCACCCTCAACTTTTTTACCGGTTTTAAGGTCTACTACAACCATATCTTCAGGTTTCATTGTGTCGTATTCAACGCCTGATGGTTTAATTACCATAAGACCTTTTTCACGGTCAACACCTGAAACATTACCCCAAGTAAATGTAATAAGCCCATATTTAGGCAAAAGCATATTTGCCTCAAATACTTCTTGTTTTAACTGTTCAAGCATAATCTCACCTTATTTCAACTTCCAAGCAAGGTCTGCAAGGAACAAGTCTTTTTCCAAACCTGCAACTGTTGTGTCTTTATTAATATGAACAAATTCAATATCCATCATATTTGCCCAATCTTTCATTTGCTCAGCAGTAACGTCATAACTGAGAACAGTATGATGAGCGCCACCTGCTGTAATCCAGCATTCAATGCCTGTTTCGAGGTCTGGCTCCGCTCTCCACATTACACGAGCAACAGGAAGATTTGGCATTTCCATAATAGGCTTAACACATTCAATATCCTGACAGATAA
>CALBKQ010000051.1 GCA_937895645.1 uncultured Clostridia bacterium | reverse complement strand
TAAACGGCAGACGTATCCTGAAAAAATGGCTGAAGGCAAATAAAGGGCAGGACTGTGCAGTTCTTTCTTATTCTATGCCTCCGTTTTTAACGAAGGACATAATAAAATACAGTAAAAAATACGGTGTCAAATGCTTTGCCGTGGTTGCGGATTTATTAAGTAATATGTACATAAATTCCCGTGATAACGGTTTTGTTTCCGCTATGAAAAATCGCTATTTAGCTCAGGCAATAGCTAATCAAGGGGAATTTGATGGCTACGTTTATTTGACTGCCGCTATGAGCGATGTCGTTAATCCCGAAAAGCCCTATACGGTTATGGAAGGAATAGCCAACGTTTCTGCCGTTACCGAAGAAAATATTACGGAAAAGTTCTTCGCTGGGAACAGCCTTGATAATCGTACCTGTCTCAATCTGCTCACCCAGCTTTGTCTGACGTTCAATTACAATAAGTGCGCCCGTTGCAGGCATAAGACCACGCTCTGTAGGTCCTGTAATATCAGGGTTTGTGCCTATAAGTTTTGCACCTTTAAGCACTAACTCAATAGCTTTTTCAATTTTTTCAAAACTGTATGTTCTTGTTTCACCAACAACTACATAGTCAGGATTCACATCATTCATATAAATGCCTTGGTCATAAAGTGCCTTTGTAAGTGCAGCCTCGCCAATAACATAAGCGGTACAACCCGGTTTTTGACTGCTTAAAAATGCCGCAGTAGCCATAGCACTTGTATAAAAATGCTCTGCGGAAACTTTAAGTCCCATTCTTTCAAGTTTCATACTTAACTCGTGAGGTGTTTTCTCAGGGCTGTTTGTAAGGAATACAAATTTTTTATCATTGTCAATCATCCAGTTTATAAACTCAACAACGCCATCAAGTACTTTGTTACCGTGATATATAACACCGTCCATATCACTTATAAAACCTTTTTTATTCAAAATATTATTCATATGACTTACCTCCGTCAGCTTAAATTCTAAAGTAATTTTTTGTAAAAGTCAACTTTTAACTATTACAAATAATTGTATTAAAAGTTTACTTTTTTATCTAACTTTACATATTGATAATCTCGCTTTACTGTGCTAAAATAAATTATTATTTTTAAGGAATGACAAAAATGATTGCAATAATGGACTATGGCGCAGGCAATCTTCAAAGCGTAAAAAAAGCTTTTGATTTTATCGGTGCCGAAAGTGTAATAACAGACAACCCTGAAATAATCAACGCTTGTGACAGAATTCTACTTCCAGGTGTTGGTTCATTTGGCGACGCTATGGATTCAATGGCTAAAAGCGGACTTGTAGATACTGTTAAGCAAAACGCTTTAAGTGGTAAACCCTTTTTAGGCATTTGTTTAGGACTTCAACTTTTGTTTGAAGAGTCAGAAGAATCACCGGGTGTTAAAGGATTAGGCATCTTCAAAGGTAAAATCAAAAAGTTTTCAAGTGATATGGGGCTTAAAATTCCACATATCGGTTGGAATTCGTTAGAGATTAAACAAAAAGACACACTCTTTAAGAATGTGCCCGAAAACAGTTATGTTTATTTTGTCCATTCCTATTATCTCCACGCAGAAGATAAAAATGATATTGCAACTGTTACGAATTACGGAATCGATTTTCACTCTGCAGTAGGTAAAAATAATATTTTCGCAACACAATTCCACCCTGAGAAATCAGGTGATGTGGGATTGCAGATTTTGAGAAATTTCGCATCAATGGAGGTTAAATAATGTACGCTAAAAGAATTATACCTTGCCTTGATGTTAAAAATGGACGCGTTGTAAAAGGCGTTAGTTTTGTGAATATCCGTGATGCAGGTGACCCTGTAGAATGCGCAATAGAATACAACAAAAAAGGTGCCGACGAATTAGTACTTCTTGATATTACTGCTACTCATGAGGGTAGGGGTACAATGCTTGAGATTGTCCGTCAGGTTGCCGATAATATATTTATTCCATTTACCGTTGGTGGTGGAATTCGTACTGTTGATGATTTTAAGGAGCTACTTCGTGCAGGTGCTGACAAAATTTCAGTAAACTCTGCAGCAGTGCGAAATCCCAATCTCATTAACGAGGCGGCTTATAAATTTGGTAGTCAGTGTGTAGTTTGTGCTATAGATGCTAAACGAAATGATAAGGGTTGGGAGGTTTATCTTAATGGTGGACGAATTCCCACAGGCATTGATGCTGTTAAATGGGCAGAAGAAGCAGTTAAAAGGGGCGCAGGCGAAATACTGCTCACAAGTATGGATTGTGACGGTCAGAAAACAGGCTATGACAATGAACTTAACCGTGCAGTTTCGGAGTGTGTAGGTGTGCCTGTAATCGCATCAGGTGGTGCAGGTGCAAAATCTCATTTCCTTGACGCTTTTAACCAAGGCAAAGCAGACGCAGTCCTTGCCGCATCACTTTTCCACTTCAACGAAATTCCAATCATGGACTTAAAACACTATCTACGCGACAACGGAATATCAGTAAGATGATAACCAAAACGGCGAGGGTAACCTCGCCGTTA
>CALBKQ010000050.1 GCA_937895645.1 uncultured Clostridia bacterium | reverse complement strand
TAATGTAAACTTCAACGATTTCAAAAGAAGTCTTAAAGGTTCACTTCCATTCCCTATAATTGCATTTATTGTTCTCTTGATTTCATTTACTTTCCCCGTTATTTTTTATGTAACTAGTGAAGAATTCAAAATGATGATGTCTCACGAAGAGGTTTCAATGTTTGTGGCGAATAATTCACTTGGTAGTGATTTGTTCTCACTTTTTCCTATGGGTATGGTAATCTGCGGAATGATGACAGCAATTAAGTCTTTCTATTATATGCTCAGAAAAAATCAGGTTAATGTATTTTTCGGTATGGGTATAACACGAAAGACAATGTTTATAAACAGAACATTTTCAGGCATTATCTCACTTTTTGTTTCTGTGTTTGTTCCAATGTTAATCATTTATATTGTGAATATCACAACATTTGATTATGTAGCCCACGCAACTGAACTTTTCTTGTATGCAGTTTCAGTGTTTTTTGTAAGCGGACTTGCAGGTTTTGCAATCGGTACTATGGCAACAATGATTAGCGGCAATATTTTTGAGGCTGCTCTTACAACATTTACTGCTTCTGCAATTCCTGTGCTTACTGTAAATGCAGGTTCAAGTATCGTTTATAGTTATCTTAATGGGTTTTTGAACAGTGGCGACGGAATTCCTTGGTTTGGACTTATCAGTCCTTGGAATATCTGCAGTAGCATATTCTTTGAGCCATCAAATATGGGCTACAGCGACACAAGAAGCCCTGTTGATGTTTTTATGCTCATTACACGAAATGGTGTTGAGGCAGAAAAATATGTTATTCCTGACTCTGCCAAGGTGGATTTTGGTTTTGTAGCACCTGTTGCTTCTTGGTTTGTGATTTCAATTATTGTTCTTGGTGTAGGCTTTATACTTTATAAAGCTCGTAAGGCAGAACACGCAAATTCTTTTGGTCATTTTGCAGTTTCAAGAGCAATCAACGCAACCTTTGTTTTCATGTTCTTAGCATTCTTTGTTTGTGAATTATGTTACAACATCAGTCCTCTTGTATATTTAATCATTTTTGCAGTTGCAAGTGCTGTTGCATACTTTATAGTTCAAATTATAATGACAAGAAAACTTAAAACAACAGTTAAATCATTCAAATGGTATGGTGTTCTTGTCAGCGTTACTGCAGTATTTTTAGCAGTTATTGTTTCAGGATTATTCGGCACATTCAACAAAACTCCTGAAAAGGCAGAAGTAAAGAGCGTTTCTATTTCTGCTTATGACCTTGAACCTTATGTGCATTATCTTCATAATGGTGGTGACGAAGATTTTGTTGAGGCAACAAGTGATAACGCAAAAGAAGCAATTATCGAACTTTTTGATAAAGTTAAAGATGAAAAAGTACAATATAATGATGACTGGTTCTTAGGTGTAACCTTTGCATTCCGTGATAATAACAACGAGCTTAAATATCGTAATTTTATGATTCGCTCAGAAGAACTTTATGTTGAATATCTTAAAGCAGTTTATGGTTCAGATTTCTTTGACGAGATTTTGAAGGAATATCTTATTAATGACCCACCTGAAAATGAAGATGAAGAAATGCAGGAATACTACACCGAAAATGGTGATGTTTATTATTACTATGGTGACCAAAATAATTCAGCAGGTTATCTTAAAACAAAAACATGGACATTTATTTCAAATACAGGTGTTTATGAACTCATAGAAAGAGAAAATGTTGAATCACGAAGTGTTCCTAAAGTTGATTGGATAGAAGAGTCAGAAGCACTTTGTAAGGCGCTTTATAACGACCTTACAAAGCAGACCTATGAACAACTTTTTGAAAGAAAAGAAAAACCATTAGGCATTTTAGCAATGAATGATGTTTATAACGACTTTATGGGAGCAAATTGTATGCACGACCAAACTGTTACTACTCCTGGCTTTGCTATAGAAATTCAAAGCAAATACGCACTTGTGTATAACGGTATTCCTGTTTATGCCGATATGGTTGAAACTGTTAAATTCCTTAAAGATAACGGTTACGAGGTAAATGGTCCTGAATTGACAATCAAAGAGGTGCTTTATACTGATAGTCCTCTTAGTATCGGTAATGCTTTGCAAAAATTCTATAAGGCAAACGAAAGTACCTACGATAAAGATAGTGGTTATCATTATTGGATTTTTGAGACCGTTAAAGATGCAACATTTACAAGTGGCGAATTGATTTGGAGTACATTCAGTGCGACAAATTCATTTATTACTGAACCATTGGAAAATCTTGAAATGCTTAAACGAGTATATAAAGACGCAGGTCACCCTCTTGCAAGTATATCTGACAAAGCAAAGGCTGAAGCAGTTGCCGATAAAGCAGTTTCACAGTATATGACATCAGGCGACAACGGCAGATATATTTATATAATCTACGAAGAAGGTCCAATGGTGTGTCAGTATCTCCCTGAAGCAAATGTTGGAGTGCTTAAATAGTTTCTTTTTCCGCAATTCTGCGTGGCTCTCGGCTCGCGGTATACCTGATACAGCTTCGCCTCCGCCACATTGTCTTGCGAAAAAATAAATCTATTTACCAAAATTTTAAGGCGGGG
>CALBKQ010000049.1 GCA_937895645.1 uncultured Clostridia bacterium | reverse complement strand
CATTTTCAATATTCTCAAAATTTTCGCAGATTACCACCGAATTTTCAGGGAAAAGTGTTGCAGAATAATCATTTGTGTAAAGTGTTTCACCTTTACAAAATTCCATAATATTTTCAATTAAAACTCTATCTCGACTTTGCCTACGCTTATTAAAAAGCATACCGTTTTTGTCGTCAAGACAAACTATAAGTTTCATAAAATCACCTATTCAAGAACTATATCAAATTCTCCGTAAAATGTTCTTTCGCAAATTTCAACAAGCTGTAATGCCCACTCCATTTTCAGCTGATATTCGTGCTTACATATTACAATTACTGCCCCAGTTCCCGCACCAAAACTATAATATACCGTTGTTTTGTAATCTTCCATATTGCTTTTATAATATTTTTCCCAATTGGTTTTCATATTTTTGATTGCCATATGAAATTCTTCATTTGTTGGGTATGGTTCCATATCTTCACGTTCACACGCCATAAGGGCTTTATAGCATTCATTCGCTACATACTCCCACTTTTTAGCGTAATCAATATATATTTGTCCTTGTTCATATGTTGTCATCATAGCATAATCTTCTTTTTGAAGTGAGCCATCAATTTCACGAACCAATCTATCGTGGAGACTTTCCTTTTCAATAATTAAATTATCGTTTTGGTTGGTTGTAGATTCAGTTGTGTTAGTTGGGGTATCTACTTTTTTTGTAGTACAAGCAGTCAAAACTGTTGTCAGTAAAATTGCAACAATTAAAATAATTGATATATTCTTTTTCATAAAATCACCCAAAACAATTTTATCATATATAAAAATTTCTTTCAATAATAATTGTTTATATTCTAAACTTTTTATGGTATAATTACAAAAACAAAGGTGGTGAGAAAGTGAAGCATTTTGCAAAGGTATATGTTGAAATTTCAAATATCTGTAACCTTAAATGCTCATTTTGTCCGGGGACTACAAGAACTCCTAAAAGAATGAATACAGATGAGTTCAAAATAGTATTAGAAAAAATCAAGGACTATACTGATTACATTTATTTTCATCTTCTCGGTGAGCCACTTTGTCACCCGGACCTTGAAACATTTTTGAAGATTGCCGAAGATATGAAATTTAAGGTAATCATCACCACAAATGGAACTTTGTTGAATAAAAATAAAGATATACTTTTGAAATCGAAATCTCATTACAAGACAGTTATATCTCTGCACTCATTTGAGGCAAATGACAATAATAATTCCTTTGAAGAATACCTAAAAAACTGCTTTGAATACGCAAAATCTGCCGAAAACAAAAAGATTGTTGTTCTTCGGCTTTGGAACAACGGTGGTAAAAATAATTTGAATACTAAAATTTTAAGTGTTCTCGAAAACTATTTTCCAAAACCTTGGGTTAATGAGCGAAACGGTACACGAATCGGGGAAAAAATCTATATTCAGTATGGAGATAAGTTCGATTGGCCTACACTCGAAAACAATAATACAGAAGAAAAAGTCTTCTGTTATGGACTTCGCGACCAGATTGGAATTTTAGCCGATGGTACGGTAGTCCCCTGTTGTCTTGACAACAACGGTGAAATAAATCTTGGCAATATTTTTGAAAATAACTTAGAAGAAATTATAAATTCAGAAAAAGCACAAAAGATTTACAACGGATTTTCCAACAGAACTGCACAAGAAGAACTTTGTAAAAGATGTAGTTTTGTAAGGAAGTTCTAAACAAATAAAAAGACTGATTTCGCATTTACGAAATCAGTCTTTTTCATTATGGTTTATTCTTCAATTCTTTTTCTTTTTACGAAAACCATAATCACCATTGTAAGTGAAACAAGTGCTACCACTACAACGGGAACAATAATGAATGATGAATCAGTGTCAGGGTTTTCTTCATTAATGTTGTTATTTGCATTATCATTTTCGGTATTGTTTTCGCTATCGACAGCAGGTAGATTTTCATTTTCAGTATTATCTCCATCGGTTAATCCACCATCTGTATTATCGTTAGGTGTTCCTGTACCTTCGCCATCTGAGGTATCTACAGAAGGTAATGCCTCAATAATCTTATTTGCAATATAAACGTGACCGTCTGCGTCAGGATGACTTTCAACATAAGTTGTACCAGATGTATCAACATAAGTGTATCCAAATTTTTCTGCGCCCTCAATCATCGGTGTATTGCCAACCGTCATAATAAAATCAACAATAGTTGTTACAACCTCAGATTGAGTTACTTCATCAGTACTGATTGGTTCGCCTTCTTCACCATTATAACCATAGTATTTACCTTTTACACTGTTGTCACTCATACCAAGTACCATAAGAGTAACATCAGGATTCAAGTCATAAATATCCTGAATCATAATATCCCAGTTTTTATAAAATTTGCTAAGGCCATCTGAAAGTGCTGACGGAAGCGTTGCAACTAATTCAGGAAGTGCCCCTGCAAGATGAACAATTTCAACAAGGTCTTCAATCGCTTCAACATCCATAGAACCGTTTTCAATCATCTCTTGTAACTGTACTGCATATTCATCAGCTACATTTTCTTTTTCAAAAATGTCAGAAACAACCCAACCGAGATATGCGCCCCAGTCATTACCACCAACACCAAGAGTAATAAGGTCGGCTTCAGCAACTGCCTTTTTATATGCTGTTCGGTATTCTTCACTACCAGCGTCACCAACTACATCTAATTGACTAGGATGGAACATATAGTCATCTGCTTCATCAAAATCGTCTTCAAGCATATAACGAATTTCAATAGTTCTAAAACCAGGTGCAGCAAAAGCAGTCATTGTATCATCTTCAATAATCGCTTTTGTAAGAACATCAGCATAAGAACCGGGAACTCTGCAATAAACTGTTTGTTGATATGCTCGATTATATGCGTCGTCTTCATCGCACATAACATCACGATAACCACTTGCAACACTGTCACCAAGAAGGACATAGTTTTTGAACTGTCCTCTGTGCTCATTTACAGCATCTTGATTAAGCTCTATGGCAAAACAGGTTAATGCGCTTGTAATTATAGCAAA
>CALBKQ010000048.1 GCA_937895645.1 uncultured Clostridia bacterium | reverse complement strand
ATGGGAATAAAATAGATTTTGAGGGTTATCGTGCAGATAGAATAAACGATTTTGCAATAGAATATATTGAAAATCATAATAACGATAAACCATTTTTCTTATTTGTTTCTCAACTTGAGCCACATCACCAAAATGACCATAAAAGATTTGAGGGACCAAAAGAAAAGGTTGAAAAATATAAGGATTACCCAATTCCTGAAGATTTAATACATCTCAAAGGTAATTATAATGAGCAGTATCCCGACTATCTTGCAGCAATCGAGAGTCTTGATGATAATCTTGGCAGGCTTGTTGAAACCTTAAAGAAAAAAGGTATATATGATAATACAACAATTATATATACCTCTGACCACGGTTGCCATTTCAAAACAAGAAATGCAGAGTATAAGCGTAGTTGTCATGACGCCTCAATTCACATACCACTTGTAATTAAAGGTAACGGATTTGAAAAAGGTGAATTTGAAGATAAAATGGTAAGTCTTGTTGATTTACCACCAACATTACTATATTCTGCAAATGTTTATCCACCTGAACATTACCAAGGTGAGCCAATTCAAACAAAAGATGACTATGGTTTTGCTTTTGTTCAGATAAGTGAAAGTCAATGTGGTCGTGCTATCAGAACAAAAGATTATACATATTCAGTTTCTTGTGCAAAACTTTTATCTTCACATTCCAATATTTATTTTGAAGACTATCTTTATAACAACGCAATAGATAAAGCACAAAAGAACAATTTAATTAAATCAAAAGAATATGATGAAATCAAAAAAGCATTAAAAATACAATTATTAAATCAAATTGAAAAAGTTGAGGGCAAAAGACCAATTATTTTTCCTCGAATATTCATAAAACACAAATAATTGCAAATTTTATTGTCAAATTATTCAAAATAAGCGTTAATTTTCACGATTGTTTGATGAAAATGCAGTTTTTTGATTAATCACTTGCAAAAATATGATAATTACTATATAATAGAGCGAAATTTAATTTGGAGGTTGTCCCATGCTTTATAATAAAATGAGCAGAGATGAACTTGTTTCTCTTAAAAAAGAACTTGAAAAGAAATATGAAGAAGTAAAATCACTTGGACTTTCACTTGATATGTCACGCGGTAAGCCAGGTGCAGACCAGCTTGATTTGTCAGTTGATATGTTGAGTGTTATGACTACTGCTGACGAATGCAAAGCCGAAAATGGTTTTGATTGCCGTAACTATGGGGTGCTTGACGGTATTCCTGAATGTAAAAAACTCTTTGCAGATTTACTTCAGGTAGATACAAAAAATATTATAATTGGTGGTTCATCAAGTCTTAATCTTATGTACGACTATCTCAATCAGTGTATGTATTTAGGTGTTGGCGGAGGTACACCTTGGAGTAAACAAGGTAAAGTTAAGTTTATCTGTAATGTTCCCGGTTATGACAGACACTTTGCAATTACTGAATTCTTTGGTATTGAAATGATTTCAGTCGAAATGGATGAATTTGGACCAGATGTAGAAAAAATCCGTGAACTCGTTAAAGACCCAATGGTTAAGGGTATGTTCTGTGTACCAAAATACTCAAACCCTAATGGTGTAACATACAGTGATGAAAGAGTTAAAGCACTTGCTTCACTTAAACCAGCTGCAAAAGATTTCAGAGTAATCTGGGATAATGCTTATATTATTCACGAATTAACTGATACACCTGACAAACTTTTGAATATTTTTGATGTTTGTAAAGAATTTGGCACAGAAGATTATTTTGTAGAGTTTACATCAACTGCAAAAATCTCATTCCCAGGGGCTGGTGTTTCTGCAATTGCAGCATCTGATAGTAATATTGCAGAAATTAAGAAAAGACTTAATTTCCAGACCATCAGCTACGATAAACTCAATCAACTTCGTCACGTAAAATACTTTAAGAATGTTAATGGAATTAAAGCACATATGGATAAACATGCAAAGATTATTGCACCAAAATTCCAGCTTGTACTCGATATGCTTGAAAAAGAAATTGCACCACTTGGTATTGGCGAATGGGTAAAAGCAAAGGGTGGTTACTTTATCAGTTATAACACAGTTGGCTCAAGTGCAAAACGAATTGGTGAGCTTTGCAAAAACGCAGGTCTTGTACTTACAACAGTAGGTGCAACATATCCTTATGGTATTGACCCTGATGATAAAAACATTAGAATTGCACCAACATTTCCATCAGTTGAAAATTTAGGCAAAGCTATGGAAGTTTTCTGCCTTTGTGCAAAACTTGCTGCTGTTGAAGCATTGATATAAAGAGGTATTATTATGCTGAAAATTACGGAAAATGAAAATAAAATAATTTCTGCCGTAATCGTTTCGGCAGGTAACTCAACAAGAATGGGTGGAGTAAATAAACAATTTCTTGAACTTGATGGTGCACCTGTAATTGTCAATACAATAACTATGTTTCAACGCTCTAATCTGATTGATGAAATTGTTATTGTTACTCGCGAAAGCGACATTGAAGAAATTAAAAATCTTATAGATAAGTACAAATTTACAAAAGTTTCTGCTGTTGTTACAGGTGGCGAAACAAGACAGTTAAGCGTATATAATGGCGTTGTTAACACATTAAAAAATACTGATATTGTAGCAATTCACGACGGTGCAAGACCCCTCGTTACAGTTAAGGTAATTGAAGAAACAATTCAAGCAGCTGCTGATTTTGGGGCTGCTGCAACTGGTGTAAAAGTGAAAGATACAGTTAAGGTTGTTGATGACAATGACTATATTATTGATACACCTGACAGAACTTATATGCGTTTTATTCAGACACCACAAGTGTTTGATAAAAAACTTTATCTTGATGCAGTTAAAACAGTTGAAAATAGCAAAAATTTTACAGATGATTGTATGTTAATCGAAGCATATGGTAAAACTGTAAAATTCGTTGATGGTGATTATGAAAATATAAAAATCACAACACCTGAAGATATTGAATTGGCAGAAAATTACCTTAAACGCAGGAGGAAATAATATGCTCAGAATAGGTCACGGTTATGATGTTCATAAACTTGTTGAGGGAAGAAAACTCATTCTAGGTGGCGTAGAAATTGAAAATAATGGAATTGGTCTTTTAGGTCATTCTGATGCCGATGTTTTGCTTCATGCTATTTCTGATTCGCTACTTGGTGCCTGTGCTTTAGGTGACATAGGTAAGCATTTTCCTGATACTGATTCGAACTTCAAAGATGCAGATAGTCTTGAACTTCTAAAGAGAGTTGTTGAACTAATTAAACTTAAGGGATATTTGGTAAATAACATAGACGCAACTGTTATTGCACAAGCTCCAAAACTTGCACCATTTATTGATAAAATGCGTGAAAATATTGCAATAGCACTTGGTGTTGGTGTTGATTGTGTAAGCGTTAAGGCAACTACTGAAGAAAAACTTGGTTTCACAGGTGCTAAAGAGGGCATATCGGCACATTGCGTCTGCCTTGTTGAATCTAAAAAAATTAAATTCATATAAAAGTATTACCTGTTGTCACTTGATAGCAGGTATTTTTTTATCAA
>CALBKQ010000047.1 GCA_937895645.1 uncultured Clostridia bacterium | reverse complement strand
CCGGTAAGGTAATCGATTCCTTTACTATTGGCTTGATTTGCTTTTGGTTTTTGCAATTCCTTTTGGATTTGGATTGGTGTTTATTATAACCATTAAAAAATAAAACTTGATTTGGATATAAAGAACACAACTCAATCAATTTATTTTCTAAAGAAACTTCACCTTGACCTGCAATAAAAAATTTTACATTTGAAAAATTTTCTAAAATTACAGGAATTGCATTTATTAATAATTCAATTCCTTTTTGACTTGTAATTCTTCCGTGATAAGAAATGAAAATTCCGTCCGATTGGAAATCTGAATCAATTTTTCCGTAAGTTGTAATTCCTTCAAAAGATTTATTTTGCAAAAGTTCATTTATAAAATGTTCGCGGCATTTGTATTTTCCGTCTAAAATTCCTTCTTGTGGTGAATATTCAAACGGTAGATGAGAACATTCTTTTTTTTGTGGATTGTAACGGTCAAATTCAATTCCGTTTGTAATTCCTTTAATTTGAATGTTTCGGTTGTAAAATATTTGAGAAAGTCCTTCTGTTTGTTCTGAATAAATTGGATTTTTTAGTTCATTTGCATATTCGGTAGAAACAGTTGTTAAATATGCACCACAAGAAGCTGCAATTAAAAACGGTTCTACTCTTGTAAGAGTGGGTTCTGCTATTTTCGGTCAAAGACTATATTAAATTTAAAGGAGAACAAAAATGGAAAACAAAGTTTTAAGATGTCAAGACTGCTACAACAAATTTATTTTTACAACACAACAACAAGAAAAATATTTATTAAATGGTTGGCAAGACCCGATAAGGTGTCCAAGTTGCCGAGCACGAAAAAAAGAAATCTATGCAACCAATATGGAATGGTCAAACTACAATTCTAAAAAGCACTTTTCAACGCACAAAATAAACTTGTTTAATAAAATCGGAAGATAAAAGGAGAAATTAAAATGGAATTTTTAGCTTGGATTATAGTAATTTTAGTTGTCGCATTTTTTGTAGGAATCAATAGCGAAAGCAACGGAAAACAAAGCCTTAGCGTAGATGAAATGCTTTTTCGAAAGCGATTACTTGTTAACAAGAAATTTGAAGAAGCAACTAACGAAAAAATGGGTAACCCAAAATACAGAGATGAAATACTTGAAATAATAAAAGACGATTTAATTTATGTTTACGGTGATGCGTGGGAAGAACTCTTTGCAGGACCTTGGTACCAAACTTCTTTGTACAACTGTGCCTTTACCACACGCGAAAATATAATCTTAACATTACTACTTTCTAAAAATGGATTTGTCCCTCAACATTATGAATTCTCAAAATTTCGCATTAGCAACTTTGAATATGCAAATGCGTATGAATGTTTAAAAATTCTTCAATGTGTTGAGAAAAACATTAAAGCAAAGAGAACAGAAACACCCGACTTAAACTTACTTTTCACTCCTGAAGTTAGTTTTGAAACTAAAAAGAAGAGTTGCACACTTGTACCAAATTATAACTACCCTTGCTCTGGTGAATTTGCTTGGGGGTTTGAAAGTTACTACCCACAATTCACGGTAAGCCTTTACAATGAAAATCTAATTCACAACTGCAAAGAGGCATCAATAGGTCCGCGAAGTTTGAGAACTAATCCTTATAAAGACCAACTTATGTTATAAAAGTAAAGGGGACGAATAAATCGTCCCTAATATATTTATATTAACTATACTCCCAACAACTGTTGGTCGAATTGGTACAGCACTTCGTTTACATCAAAGATGGTTTTGTAGTTTCCTGTTTCGATGAAGTACTGAATAATCATATCAAATTTACTACTCTCGGAAAGAGCAAATCCAGCTGTTTTGAGCAAGTGTGTTGCTTCGTTGAAATCAAGTTTAAGTCCGATTACAAATGATATTGCAGTAACTTTGCTTGGCTTGTAATTCTGGTCGCACTTGATTTTTGAGAAGGTCTTTTTACTTACATTTGAGCGTTTATATGCCTCAACATCTGTAATCTCTTTCTTGTCGATATAGTAGAAAAGTGTATCTGCAAATCCCTTGTCCATTTGCTTGAGCCATTCACCAATATCGTCAGAGTCGCAAGGCATTGCTTGTGAAAGGCAAACGGACTCTTCAGGCATCATTCGTTTGCTTTCTATTTCTTCCACATTGCATTCTCGACAAGACTTCATTGGGTAGTTTCTGAATCTACCAATAGCATTTTCATCAACATAATTATCGTCGATATACTCGGCAACATCGCAGAACAGTTTTTCACTGATTTCAAATGCTTTCTTGTCATATACAACAAGATACACAAGCATTTCATTATCGAAAAGAAAGTCGCTGATTACGCTTGTTGCAATCTTAAGAACTGACTTTTTAGGGAATCCGAAACTGCCTGACGAGATAAGTGGAAATGCAACCGTTTCGCAATTATATTCTTTTGCAAGTGCAAGGCTTTCCTTATAGCAAGACACGAGCAAATCTTCGGACTTTTGGTTTTCTTGCCATACGGGGCCTACTGTATGTATAACAAACTTGCAAGGTAATTCAAATGCAGGTGAGATTTTTGCCTGACCTACTTCGCATCCACCAAGTTGTTCGCAATATTTCAACAACTCTGGACCTGCTGCCTTGTGAATTGACAAATCTGTTCCACCACCTGGGTAGAGATTTTTGTTAGACGGATTTACAATCGCATCACATTCGATTTTTGTTATGTCTTGACGAATAATTTTAAGTGGCATAAGTTACTCCTAAAATCCGTTAAATAAACCATTTAACATTTTGTCTTGATGTTCTTTAATTTCTGCAAACATCCATTCATTTTTATCTTTACAAGATTGCATCATAGCCATAAACTTAAGAGAGGCAACACTGATTTGACGAATTTTACCGGAAGAATCAAGGTAGTGGTCCAATTTTGTTTTTGGACTCCAGTTAGAACCTGAACTATTTGCTTCACTACCAATCATAGCATAATTACCAAAACAATTTATTTCACTTTCGCTAATAAGCGTTTCACTAGTATTAGCCTGTGGATAATAGTGTTCCAGACTTCTGCGTGTTCTCGAAAAATAGAACTGTTCAAAAACTTTCAAACCAAAATCCGAACAGCCAAGTTTTTCAAAAAACTCATTACGCTCTTTGCTACCTTCTTTGTATCTACCATTTCTAAGTGTTTCGAAATAGCCCTTCCAAATCTTATAGTCTAAATAATTAAATACAAATAATGGTATACCTTTTGATTTTTCTTTACCATCGCCATATATAAAATCAAAATCTTCTTTAGATTTCTTATCACTTGCTACATTCAATTTATTATATTTCAAAATTGATTCATCGAAAGCACCTGGCTTAGGTGTATTAATATTATTAAGTTTTTCAGGAATAAGATAAACATCATGGAAATACTTATCTGCTAACTCTTCAACAAATTTTACATAATCAGGTAAAATTTCTTCATCATAACGTTCACCATCATATTGTTCAAACAAGTACAAAAGACAATAGAACAAATAATTTTTTCTTTGTCTTGCAGTAAAAGACACTTCGAACATTGACAGAAGTTGCAACAATTTTTGCTGGATGGAAGGGTTAGTGCTAAGGTTTTTCAAATATTTTTTATTCTTTTCTTTTTGACTTTCTTTATACCAGTATTGCAATTTCCAAGGATTATTCTCACTTATTTCATCTTCATTAGAATGATGAACAATAAAATTATCTAACAAGAATTTTGCTTTTAACAAATTGAAGCCAAAAGACTTTACAAATTTTTCATCAATCAGCACTGCATCAAACTCTTTTATCAGTTCCTTATCATCAAGATTAAATGCTATTGGATTGAAAATTTTATCTTTTTTTATTAATGTAAGTTTCAAAACAATCAACAAAAAGTTTGGAAAATCAATTATAGGCTGAAACTTGTCAGGTTTATCATCTAACACATCATACTTAACAATTTCAAAATCTGATTCATTATTAATCAACTCATATAAAGACACATAATCTTCCTTATGTTTATTCACAGAAGGCAATTCTGAAAAATCTTTAATTATTAAATCGCACAAACTATCTCCAAATATTCGTGTTTCTCTGTATTTACATTGGATATAAACACCCATATCACTACAGTTTTCCCAAATTGCATTAAACTTTGATTTATCGTCTAGGTCTTGTAAAACACTCATTAAGCGTGCCTTAATAATTTCATGTTTTTCAAGTTGTTCGCCACGAGAGTTCATTATCTCAAAATAGTGATTTAGGTCAATATCTTTTGGCACTTGATAGTGAATAATATGTACTCTATCAAGAAAAAACTTTTTAAAACCTTCTAAACTTTTTTCATCAGGAATAATTTCCTCTACTGCCGTTTTAGCATATTTAAAACCATTTACAATACCATCATCTTTTTCATCAATATTAAAATATGGGATATTATTTATGGTATCGTTTGATTTTCTCCTTGCCTTATATGTCAATTTGTTTCCTACCGGAATATTAAGTGCATGTAACACCAAATTGATTGTAGTTAATCTCTGTTGTCCATCAATAACTTCATACACATTGTCACCTTTATTATATGTTACCAATGTTCCGATAAAATAAATATTATCATTTCTCTTGGCATTATAATTTTCATAGGCATCATAAGTATCCTGTATCAATGTTGCAATTTCATCTTTTTCCCACGCATAATTTCTCTGATATATTGGAACTTCATATATCACTTTATTACTGCTATTATACAAATCAGCAATTGATATTTCTTTTAGAGGTAGTGTTTTATTTGCCATTATTGTCCCTCCAGAATTTATGTAATCTTAAAAAGTAAAGATAATTTTGATGAACACCATCATTAACTTCATCTATATTTTGAGTATTTGCTACAACTGCATTACTTGGCAAAGGTAATATATTATCCGCAAGCACACTTAAAAGTGTTATTGGAGAATCAGCCTCAGTAATTGTTTTATATATATTAAATGAGTTTGCAACATCTTTTGCTGTTGTTCCCATAATATAATTCTGAGCAACCAGCCATCCAACATTATAATATTGAGCACGCAAAGAATATGCCCATGCAAAGGCAAAAACAACAAACTGATTAAGCATATCAATATCAGCCTTACTCGGTTTCTCAGGACAAAATCTATCCACATAAAGTAATATTGATGTATCTAATAACAATCTGCAGATACGATTTCCAACACCATTTTTATACTTTGGTAAATTTAATGTCTTGATAATATCATTATCATTTATGAAATATCCTTCATATTTATTTTAATACTTTCTTCGAAAAAGTCAAGATGTTTTATTACACTTATTACACCTATAACACTTATAACACCTATTCCTCGTCATCCAGATACATACCCTCCATCAGGGCATCTATCTCGCGGCGCTCCTTCTTTGTGGGGCGACCTGTGCCGCGCTCGCGGAATACGAAGATAGACTCGCGTGGCGTGGAGAGCTTGTCGAGCTCCTCCTGCGGTGTTATGTTGAGGCAGTATTGGGGCACGAGCTTGGCACCCTGACGGCTGCTCACCAGATCGAGCACCTTATAACTATATGTCACGGGCATCTTCTTCACCGTGATAATATCGCCCACCTGCACCTCGCGCGAGGGCTTGGCGTAGGCGTTGTTCACCATCACGCGGTTGTTGCGTATGGCGTCGGCAGCATCCGAGCGGGTCTTATAGACTCGCACGGCCCATAGATATTTGTCTAATCTTACGTCACTCATAATTCTTCTGTTTTACATCCACACCAGGCATACGGGGCGGCTCAGCGTAAGGCTTTTGTTCGTCGGCGTCAGCAGGCCCGTCTTCGCATCACGGCTATATACCTCCACACGGTCGCTGTCGCGCACCGCCACCAGCACATAGCGTCCATCTGCCGAGAGGGTGAAGTTGCGCGGATGCACGCCCGTGAGCGTATATCCCACCTTTGTCAAATAGCCACCCTCGCCAACGCTGAATACCGATATGCCATCCTCCTTGAGGCGGTTGCTGGCATAGAGGAAACGACCATCACCCGAGAGATGTATGTCGGCACAGCCGCCACCACCTACGCTGTCCGAGGCTATCTCCTGCTTCAGGCTAAGACCATCCTCCCCGATGTCGAACACGCACACCGTACCCTTCAACTCATTCAGTGCATATGCCTGCCTGCCATCACGTCCAAAGGCC
>CALBKQ010000046.1 GCA_937895645.1 uncultured Clostridia bacterium | reverse complement strand
AAGATTTTTTATACCACCAGTAAAACTGGTGGTTAATTTCGCTTAAGCCACAAATATAAAAACCTCCCGTATGGGAGGTTTTCTTTTTCTTATTTTGCTTTTGTTGTAATTCTCGCTTTGAAGAAATCTGTGATTTCTGTGTTTGCCTGGTCGCCTGCTGGGGAGAATGGATTAACAACATTGAACACATGTAAAAGACTTTTTTTGTTTTCTTTTTCTGTGAAATCGTGGAATTTGTACTCAATTTTATTCATATCAAGTAGCTCTTTAAGCCTGTAACATTGTTTTCTTAAAAAGTCGCCTGATGCAGTATTCACATAATATGGCGGGAAATCTGATGAGATAATCTGTGCTACATCAAGATACTTTCTGTATTTGCTATTTTTATGTTTTTCACCTAATAATACAGGCACATTTATATTCATAACAACATTGGGGCTTAACAAATCAACAGCCGGGCAGATTGCTGCAACCGCTTTGAAATTGAGCCCACAATATGTAACACCAAAGTCCTTTTGCATATCTTCATTAAGATTAACTGCAGTTGTAACGCATGAAAAATGACCACCTGCAGAGTCACCTGCAAGAAATACATTGTCTAAATCGGCAGGGTAGTTTTTAAGGTTTTCACTTAACCACTTAAAAGCCACAAAAATGTCGCGAATCTGGTCATCAAACCTTGTATTGCCACCTGCAAGACGATAATTAATTGACGCTACTAAAAATCCTTTTTCACTGAGTTTAAGGCAGAAGTTTTTGTTGATTTCTTTATAACCATACATCCAACCGCCACCATGAATATCAATAATTACAGGTAGTTTTTCTGTTGTGCCTTCCGGATAATAAATATCAAGCAAATGAGCCCTTTTACCATCTTCAATGTATGGAATATCAAGGACTTTAGTAAATCCCTCTGGCTCAGTTTGTGACGCAATTCGTTTTGCGTCCATTTTTTCTGTATTTTTCCAGTTCACTCTTAAAATTGGTTCGAAAATATACATAACAATCCCCTTTCGCAGACGTGGAAGTCTGCCACTATGCATTTTATGGATGTGGTTTGTCGTTACGGTAAGCATCCATAATATCACGAAAAACCTCTCCATTTGATGGAGGGGTCCAGGTGATTGCATCTGCACCTGCACGTATTGTTGCTTTTATAGTTTCTTCAGTTGGTCCACCCGTTGCCATAATAGGCACATCAGGAAATTTTTCACGAATTTTTGCAACTAATTCAGGGGTTTTTGATGCGGCAGAAACATTTAATATCTGTGCACCTGCATCAAGTCTACCACTAATATCGTCTTCTTTTACAACCGTTATGACAATAGGCAAATCAACAACTTTTGCAACTTCACGTATTGTATCATTTGACGTTGGTGCATTAAGTACTACTCCCGTTGCACCCTGATATTCTGCGTGACGGGCAAGGTTTATAACCCTCTCACCTTTTGTAAGACCTCCGCCAACTCCAACAAAAACAGGACAATCAGCAACCATCATAACCGCCTGTGTTATCACGGGTTGGGGTGTAAAAGGATAAACCGCAATTACCGCATCGGCATTACAATTCCGCAAAATACTCACATCAGTTGAAAATACAATAGACTTTATTCTTCTGCCAAAGATTTTTATGCCCCTGCACTCGTAAATAGCATTAGGCACACTTAATCTAAAATCTCTTAAATATCCTTTAATTTCGTTCATAAATAACATCCTTTATTTTAGGTTGTTTATATTATAACTTCCAAATATTACTAAATTGTATTTGCGGTGTTAGAAACTTGTAAACTGTGAACTTTTTTCATTACTTGTTTACCTATCTGGCGATGTTCTTCCTGTTGGAATTTGCCATCTACCATCATAATATCTTTTGCCAACTCTTGTGTCTGCATAAGGATTTTTGTATCGGTCAAAATATCAGCAATGCGAAGTTTTGGAAGTCCGTGTTGACGAGTACCGAAGAAGTCGCCAGGTCCGCGAAGTTTCAAATCTTCGTCTGCAATCTTAAATCCGTCAGTAGTTTCACACATAATTTTCATTCGTGCTACTGCGTCATCATTTTTTGCGTCTGTTACAAGAATACAAGAAGATTTTGCCTGACCTCGACCAACGCGACCACGCAACTGGTGAAGTTGCGAAAGACCAAAGCGCTCGGCATTTTCAACAACCATAATAACTGCATTCGGCACATCAACACCAACTTCAATAACAACGGTTGAAATAAGCAACTGCGTTTCACCTTTTTTGAACTTAATCATAACTTCGTCTTTTTTCTTAGGGCTCATCTGCCCGTGAAGTAAATCTAGTTTATAATCCTTAAAAAGTGGTTGTGCTTTTTTATAATATTCTTCTGCCGAAAGCACCCCTTGCATCATTTCGCTTTCTTCAACAAGCGGACATACAATATAACCTTGATAACCTGCATCAAGATGTTTTCTTATATAGTCAAACATACTGCCACGCTTACCGGAGTTTACCGTATATGTTTCAATTTGTTGTCTGCCCGGTGGTAATTCGTCAAGTATTGACACATTCAAGTCACCAAACATTATAAGACCTAATGTTCGTGGAATTGGTGTTGCTGACATAACATACACGTGTGGATTTTCGCCTTTTGCACAAAGTCCCGTGCGCTGTTTTACACCAAAACGATGTTGCTCATCAGTAATAACAAGACCAAGTTTTTTGAAAATAACGTCATCCTGAATAAGTGCGTGTGTGCCTATAATCAAATCAATTTCGCCATTCTGTAAACGCTCTTTAATTTCTTTTTTCTCTTTTGCTTTTGTACTTCCTGTAAGCAACTCACAACGAATACCAGTACCCTTAAACATTTTTTCAAATGTTTCAAAATGCTGTGTTGCCAACACTTCTGTTGGCGCCATAAGCGCCGATTGCATACCGTTTTTCGCAACGGTATAAACTATTGACGCAGCAACAGCAGTTTTACCACTACCAACATCACCTTGCAGAAGTCTGTTCATCTGTTTACCGCTTTGCATATCAGAAACTGCGTCTTTAACTGCTCTTTTCTGTGCATTTGTGGTAGCAAATGGCAATAATTCAAAGAAGTCATCTGAATAATCTTTTTCTATAATATTTCCTGTTTTTACAGTTGAGTTGTCGTTTTTAAGAGTCAACAAGCTTAACTGCAGAATAAACAATTCGTCAAAAATCAATCTGTCACGAGCCTTCTGTAGCGCTCCGTCATCTCTTGGGAAATGAATATCACGGATTGCTCTGTCAAGGCTTACAAGATTGAATTTTTTGAGTATGTAGTTAGGCAGATAGTCAGGAATTGCATCAATATTTTTCAAAGCATTTTCAACTGCCGACTGCACAATTTTTGTTGTTATTATTTTATTTTGCGGATAAATTGGTCTTATTTCTACACTCTTTTCAGATTTCAGAAACAGTGGTGTAACCATTTCACGAGCCGAGTACTTGCCTAATGTAAGTTTACCATAGAAAAGGTATTCTTCACCGCTCTTAAGCATTTTTTCAATGTATTTATTATTGAAAAATGTAACTGCAATTACATCTTCACCATCAGTTACAGTTGCTTTTGCAATTAACATTCCACCACGGACACGCTCATTTTTGACAGGAAACATAACCGTTCCTTTTATGCACACATTTTCACCGATAACGCATTGTGAAATGGGGAGAATTTTACTCCAATCCTCATACGCACGGGGGTAAAAACGAAGAAGTTCCCCGACAGTTGACACACCAAGACTGCGAAATCCCGTTGCACGAGCTTCGCCTACACCCTTGATATACTTAATATCATCGGAAAACTTCATAATTTCACCTTATTTTAAGTTTTTATATAAATTAAACGGATTTTCTGATAGATTTGTTTTTATGTCACCAGAAGTCACTACATATCCATTTCTAAAAAGCACCGGCACAAAAGGATATTCCTCTGCAAAAATTTCGTAATATTCTTCTGTTGTAATGTGACCTGCGCGATACTTAAAATATTCTGTTGACGCTTTACTTGATTTGTCAACACCTGAACTCACTCGTCCGTTTTCAAGGAAAAACTGTGACAAATCCATTGAACCGTCAAGTTTTATTTCGCCTAAATACATATCATAATGTCCCGCGGATATGCGTTGGTTATAATCTGCAAAAGGCAGTGGCAATACATTAATATAAAATCCCAGTTTGTTAAGACTATCAGCAATATGGAATGCAGCCGCAAGGCGATATTTATTATCTCTGTTCACAATAAGGTCAAAAGAAAGAACATATGCACCGTTGATTTTTGCCTTACCTGAATATCTTGTAAAGCCACTTCGGTCGAGAATCTGCGTTGCAAGAGTTGTATCCCCTTGTGATTTGATAGCAGAAGTGTTTTTGTAATAATCTGCATTAGGATTTACAGGCATTTTCACTGCTTTACCGTGACCCTGATATGAAGAAAGTACAATATCATCACCGTTAAGTCCCGCCGCAATAGCACTACGGACATACTTGTTCAATCCACCGTTATTGTTGTTTAGTCCCAGATATACCATATTGTTAAGCATTACTTCTTCAGTTTTGCCTGTAATGCCCATATATTCACAGTTGGACAAATCACTGAAATAAACATCAGTTGCACCAATTTTGAAAGCATTTTCAGAACTTTTATTTGTATCAATACCATAAAGTTTGATTATTTTTGTAGAATCTGCAACGCTTACAAGTTTGTTTTCAAGCACATAGTACGCACCACTACCTGTAGGTATTGCATTTTGAATGTCTGCTGTGCCCTCTTTTACCACAGGAAAGCAAAGTTTTGCGCCTACGTAAACATCAGCATAATCAAGCGTGAAAGCAACAGTAAACTTTGATGTTGCCGTTGCAACTGAAATGCCATTTAAGTATCCTGCCCACCCATAAGATGCTTTTGCAAGATTGAAAGAATACACAACATCATAGGCATTGATTGGTTGTGAGCCACGACAAGTCGCATCTGTACGAAGGCTGACGGTTGCCGTTGCCCCGTTTACCGCTATGCTTTCTGCAATTACGGGAATAATATTATAATTCTTATCAACAGTAAAAAGTGACTGAAAAATCAGTTTACAGATATAAAGATTTTCATTACTCTTTGCGAAAAACGGATTAAATCCATCAGTTTCGTTGTATGGTAGTGAAATTACTCCGTCACCTTTTGGTGAAGCGCCATTGTCAGTGCTTACATTTTGTTGCGTTGTGTCAGTTGTAGTTTCATTTTCGGTTGGAGATTTCTCTCCACAAGCAGAAAAGAGCATAGTAACACATAAGAGTAATGCCATTATTTTTAACGCATTTTTCATTGTGTCACCTCACTGTAATCAGAGTTACCTCAACAGTTTTACCGGTATCCCGGTCAACAGTAAACACGCAACCCTGCATAAAGCACGGAGTGTCGGCTGTTTCAAACATCGAGGCAAAGCCTTTTCTGAATTTTTCTATAATTATTTCTTTTTTTACACCTAAAACAGATTCTTCCGGTCCCGTCATACCTAAATCGGTAATATAACCTGTGCCATTTGCCATAATTTGTGCATCGGAAGTCTGAATATGGGTATGTGTACCAAAAACTGCACTGACTTTTCCGTCAAGAAAATAACCAAGAGCCTTTTTCTCGGCAGTTGCTTCTGCGTGGAAGTCAACAACTATAATTTTTGTCTCTTTTTTAAGTTCATCAATGATTTTTTCAGCAGTTTCAAAAGGGTCGCCGTGACCTTCAAGCCACACTCTGCCCATAAGATTTATAACTCCAACCTTATATGCGCCCTTGTCAATTATACCCCAGCCTTTGCCCCATACTCCGTCACCAAAATTAGCAGGACGGATTACAGCGTCTGCGCTATCAAGATATTCATAAATTTCACGACGCTTGAAAGAGTGATTTCCACCTGTAATGAAATCTGCACCACTTGTGAAAATACTGTTGCAAGAATTAGGCAACATACCGTTACCAACTGCCGAGTTTTCACCATTGACAATACAAACATCAATGTTGTTTTCTCTTTTGAAATCTGCAAGTTTTTTGCGTAAAAACTCGCAACCATTCGCACCGACCACGTCGCCGATGCAAAGAATTTTAATATTGCGTGACATATTCACACCATTTCTATATATAGATTATTTTGCCCCGAAGCCGTTCTGACATCGGGGCAGTTTTATTTTTACTTTGCAAAGTCAATAACACGATTTTCGCGTACAATATTAACTTTGATTTGACCCGGATATTCAAGTTCATCTTCGATTTTCTTTGCAATATCACGAGCAACAATAACCATCTTTTCGTCAGATACCTGGTCAGGATTAACCATAATTCTGATTTCACGACCTGCCTGAATAGCGAAAGATTTTTCAACACCCTCAAATGATGTTGCGATTTCTTCAAGCTTTTCAAGACGTTTAATGTAGTTTTCAATGTTTTCTCTTCGGTTTTTGTAGATGTTCCAAAAGGTTGCTGCATGACTGTAAGTGTAAAAAATATTAGTGAAGTTTCTGTTGATGTTGAAATTAATGAAACTATAGCTACAAATCCATTAGAACCAACTTTGATAAATCAGGCAAAAATATCAAAAACAAAAGGTTTTTATCTTGTTAGATATGAAAATGAAGTGGCTCTTATGGGCTATATAAATGAGCAAATTTTTCTTCTTCATTCGTTTGATAATAAGCAACCTGCTTTTATTCAAACAAGGCTTACTGAAAAGAAAAAGGGCTCAGAAGTTTATATGGTGAGGGCGGAAAACTTTAAATCCCTAATAAAAGTGACCAAAGATAATATGCAAACTTTGATTAATTTGTAATATGAAGATTTTTTTGAAATTTATATTAATCTTTTTTATTGGTTTTTTTATGTGTTCTTGTGTAAAATATGAAAAAATGCAAGAAATAACATTTTCAACTTGGGGGTCTCATTCTGAGATTAAAGTTATAAATCAACTAATTAAAACATTTGAAAAACAAAATAATGTGAAAGTGAATTTAATTCATATCCCACAAAATTATTTTCAAAAATTACATCTTTTATTTGCGTCTAATCAAGCTCCGGATGTGATTTTTTTGAATAATTATTATTTGAAACTATATAATGATGCAAATAAATTACTTGATTTGTCCCCATTTTTTCAAGAAGAAATAGATCGTGATGTCTTTTTTAAGAATTCAATTAAATCTTTATCCGTAGATGGTGATTTATATGCAGTACCGCGTGATATTTCAAATGTTGTCGTTTTTTATAACAAAGATTTATTTGATAAATATAAGATTAAATATCCTGATGAAAATTGGACTTATAATGATTTATTTAAAATTGGAAAATTATTTAAGCAAAACAATATGTATGCGATTGGAATTGAGGATGCACCTGTTTTTTGGGAGCCAATTTTATGGGCAAATAATGGGGCAATCTTTAATGAAAAAGGTGAGTTAGAAATAAATACAGTAAATAGTTTGAGTGCATTGGCTTGGTTTGTTGAGCTTAGAACGAAGCATGGCTTTTCCCCATCTGTGGAAGAACTTTCAAATAAGACTATGGCTCAACTGTTTTTAAATCAAGGGATTGCAATGCATGTTTCTGGACGATGGCTTGTTCCTAAATATAGACAAGAAGCAAAATTTGATTGGGATATAGTTAATT
>CALBKQ010000045.1 GCA_937895645.1 uncultured Clostridia bacterium | reverse complement strand
CGACGGTAATCCTACCCTCCCTGCTTGTATCGGTTCAACATTCAAAGGACCGTTCCACGTGCCAAGATGTCTTATTATGCTTGACCAGATGATGAAAGAAATTGAAGAAAGAGGTAATTAAAATGAGTCTTAAAAAATATAAGGGAGTTATTCCTGCATTCTATGCTTGTTATGATGAAAATGGTGAAATTTCAGTTGATGGTGTAAAATCATTAGTTGAATTCCTTATTGAAAAGGGCGTTGATGGTCTTTATGTTGGTGGCTCATCAGGTGAGTGCATTTACCACAGTGTTGAAGACAGAAAAAAGACACTTGAAGCAGTTATGGAGGCTAACAAGGGCAGAATTACAATTATTGCTCACGTTGCTTGTAACAATACAAAAGACAGTTGTGAACTTGCTCGTCACGCTGAAAGCCTTGGCGTAGATGCTATTGCAACAATCCCACCAATTTATTTCCGTCTTCCTGAAAAGGCTATTGCAAAATACTGGAACGATATTTCTGCAGCAGCACCAAATACTGATTATGTTATTTACAACATTCCACAGCTTGCAGGCGTTGCACTTACATTACCATTATTTGACGAGATGCTTAAAAATCCAAAGGTTATTGGCGTTAAAAACTCATCAATGCCAATTCAGGATATTCAGATGTTCAAGCGTCAGGCAAAACTTAATAATCGTGAAGTTGTTATTTTCAATGGTCCAGACGAACAGTTTGTTGGTGGTCGTATGATTGGTGCTGAAGGTGGCATTGGTGGTACATACGGTGTTATGCCAGAACTTTTTGTTACACTTAACAATATGATTAAAAATAATGACGTTGCTAATGCCGAGGCATTACAAGACGATATTAACGAAGTAATTTACACAATGTGCAGTACAAAAGGTAATATGTATGCTACTGCAAAGGCAGCCCTTAAAAAGAGAGCAGGACTCGAGCTTGGTGGCGTAAGAGAGCCACTTCTTAACCTCCAAAACGGTGACGAAGTTATCGTTGACAAGGTTGTAGAACTTGTTGAAACTGCAGTCAAGAAATGGGTTAAATAAGAATATATAAAAAAGGACACCACGGTGTCCTTTTTTGTTGCATATAAATTGGAGTTTGTCAAACTATTTATTTAATACTATCTAAATCTACGCCTTTTGTTTCTTTGACTTTAAGGGTAAACATAACGGCGGCAATACTTACTGCAGGGATTGAAATTGAAAGACAAGCCCACCAAATATCCATAAAGAGCATTCCCACAATGGCAAGACCATAACCAACTACAAGACCAATAATAACAAGAAGTCCTTCTGCACCTACTACTGATGCACGAATATCTGTTGGCACTTTTTCGGTCATCATAACATTCATATAGTCACGACCTATCCAGTATGAACCTTGGTAGAGTCCTGCAAGTGAGCCAATTAAATATGGGTCCCAACCGTTTAATATACCTACAACAAAAAGAGTATATCCAACAACACAAGTTATTGAAAAGCCTGTAACTGTGGCTTTTCTGCCGAATTTATCTGCAATAAAACCTGAAAGGAATGTGATTGTGGCATAAATTACAGGCACCATAAAGAGTGCTTTTGTAATCTCACTTGTACTCATTCCTGCACGATGCATTGAAGATTCAAAA
>CALBKQ010000044.1 GCA_937895645.1 uncultured Clostridia bacterium | reverse complement strand
ATTTTTTCTTAAATATTTCTCAATTCATAAATTCTTTCACCGAGATTCATTAAATCCCCTCCTTTTGTGATTTCATTTTAGCATATAAAAGAAACAAATTCCACCAATTCAACTTGAAAATTTAGCAACCACTAGTTGCACATAGAAAAAGCTCGATTTTCACCGAGCTTTTTGTTTTTATTTTATTTTCGGCATTCATTCTGCAAATTTAAGATTGCTTCCTGAATTTCGCTTGTTAATTCTTCGGTTGTTTTTCCGTCAGATGAAATCACTTCGCCAAACACAACATCAACATTGAACTTTTTCTTGTTCTTTGTATCATAGAATTTCATCATCTTTTTACCTTTAGGGAATAAATCGTATGCGCCGTTAATGTAAACAGGAATTACAGGTACCCCTGCGTCAATAGCAAGTACAGATGCACCGCTCTTGATTTCACGGAAGATACCGTCGGCACTTCTTGTGCCTTCTGGGTGAATAAGCACACACCAACCTTCTTTAAGTTTTGCTTTAAGACTGTTCATTGTGTTCATATTCATTCCGCCACGGTCAACAGGCACCATACCAGTTGCCTTAATGAGTTTTTTACTGAATGCATCATTACGGAAAAGTTCTTTTTTCGCCATACAACAAAGCTTCATAAACTTTTCTTTTGTAAATGCCATTGAAACAAAAAGATAGTCAATTTTTGAAACATGGTTTGCACAAATAATAAAGCCCTTGTCCTGTGGCATATTCTGTGCATTCTTAATTGAAATGTTGTAGCAAGATTTTGCAAAATCTCTGAACTTTGCGTATGTTTTATAATCAGATTCAGTCTTTTCGTATGGGTAAACACTTAAATCAGTTGTTTTGGCCTCAGTAGTGTCACCTTTTTCGATAGCAACAACCAAATCCTTAACTGTCATAGTTTTTGAATAAGCGCTTTCAACATTCACATTATACACGCTTTCAATTTCCATAGCCAAGTCAACTGAACTTAATGAATCAAAAGAGAGGTCTGTGAAAATTTTTGTATCTTCATTGATTTGTGATACCGGTGCACCTGAAATATTGGCAATTATACGAATAACTTGTGAAAGTAAATCCATATTTTCTATAGGAGTTTCTTCAACTTTCACTTCTCCGTTACGCTCTTCAATAGCCTGTTTTTTAAGAAGATATCTTTTTGCTTTCTGCAAAGATGTTCTTGGAATTTCATTTATAAAGTGAGTTTTGAAAATTCGCATATTCTGTGCAACAACAGCACCCTTTTCACGAATTTGCTCCTCAATTTTTTCGCGTAATTCCTGTGCCTCAGCAACAATGAATGCGTGAATTTCGTCGTAGTCTTTATTCTCAGCAGGAACACCACAAATTACAAGTTCTTTAACGCCCTCAAGACCTGCATATTTTGCCTCTAAATCGTCTGGTGTAACCTTTTTACCTGTTGAAAGAACAATATTTTCTTTTGAACGACCAACAATTTTAATATTACCCTCATTATCGCGTACTGCAAGGTCACCGGTCTTAAACCATCCATCTTCGGTAAAAGCCTCTTTTGTGGCTTCTTCGTCACGGAAATAACCTTTCATCATATATGGTGACTTAATAAGCAACTCACCGTCATCAGTAAAGTCAACCTGAATATCGGGGTATGGTTTGCCGCAAGAGTCAGTATAAATATCACCCTCAACATTACCGATTGTAGGAATATTTGTTTCACTTGCGCCATATGTAATAAGAAGATTAAATCCCGTACCGTAATAGAAATCGGCAACCTCTTGGCTTAATGGAGCACCTGCAGAACAAAGAAATTCAAGGCAGCCGCCAAATCCCTCATGAATACTCTTAAAGAGTTTTTTGCCAAGTAATGACCCGTTCTTTCTTCTTGCTTTAAGGCAAATTGGGAAAAACTTTTCAAACATTATCTTTGTAGCTGGTTTTGAGTTAATTTTGCGAAGTACTGCAGTTCTAAAAAGTTCATAAACCTTAGGCACAGCAGGTAGAACTGTTGGATGATACTCAGCGAATGCGCCAAGAATTGCCTCAGCTGCAATAGTTTCAATATAATGAACATCAGACCCTGAAAGTGCAGGACCTAAAACAAGACAAATTACACCGTAAATATGACTGTTTGGAAGAATTGCAAGGAATCTCGCATCTTCAGTAAGTTTTTGCACTTTTATTGTCATTTGAGTTGTCTTGATAAGACTCTCGTGATAGTGCATTATTCCTGCAGCTTTACGGGTTGTACCTGATGAGAAAATAATACAAGCAACATTTTCGTCAGTGTCTATACTTTGTGGCAAATCTTCAGAAACTGTTATAACTGAATCTTCAAACAAGGTGCAATCTACCACATTAAAAAACGGAAATTTGTATTTTGCAACATTACCTAATTTTTCGTGTGCAGTTTGTGAAATAAATGCTGCACGTACATCTGAACGAGTAATAAATTCCTCTAAATCATCACCTGTAAGTGATGCATCAATAAGAGCCGCTGTGCAACGGATTTTGCAAGATGCAAAAAAAGCGATTGACCATTCGGGACTACTTTCAGCAACAAATGCGACTCTGTCTCCCGCCCTAACACCTGCGTTAATAAGGGCATTTGCATATTTTTCAACTGCTGCAAAAACCTCTGCATAAGTGTAAATTCGTCTTTCACCATTATTCATAGCCATTGACATAGCACGCTTATCAGGATGCTTGGCGTTTATTTCATAAACCGTATCAAAAATATTCATAATTTCCCCAGGATATTAAAATATCCTTCCTTTCAAAAATATACACAAAAATTTTATCATATTTTTACCTATTGTGTCAATTAAAATGATTTTCACTTGCCTTTTACCTGATTTTAGAATACAATAATTGTATTGAAAACTTATGTCAAAAAGGATTTTTTATGAACACAAAACGACGCATAGATTTTATAATTGAAGAAAAATATGACGGTAAACAAGTTTTTGACTTTTTACGTAATAAGGCAAAGGTTTCGGCTAGACTTGTTCCCAAATTAAAACACGACCCTGAGGGCATTATGATTAACGGCGTTCACGCAAGAACTATCGATTTGCTCAAAGCGGGTGATATTTTATCAATTACCCTACCTGCTGATAAAGAAGAAAGAGTCAAGGCGGTTGCACCCCTCAACTATAAACTGAAAGTTTTATACGAAGACGACGATATTCTTATTATCGACAAACCTGCAGGACTCCCCTTGCACCCATCACACAATCATCAAGGTGACACAGTAGCAAATGCTGTAGCCTATCATCTTGAAAGTCAGGGTAAGTCGGCAGTTTTCCGTTCAATAGGTCGTCTTGACCGTGGCACTTCGGGGATTATCGTTTGTGCCCTTAACAGATTTATTGCAGGTGTGCTTAATGGAAAAATCTATAAAGAATATATGGCGGTTTGTGACGGTATTTACGAGGGTGAAGGCGTAATTGACAGACCTATTTACCGACCCGACCCAATTAAGACATATCGCACAGTTGATGAGCGTGGTGAAGTTGCCATTACAAACTGGAAAGCACTTTCTCGCCACGACGGACGCACACTTTTGCGTATTCATCTGCTTACAGGCAGAACACATCAGATTCGTGTGCATTTTTCTTCACTTGGCACTCCCCTTACTGGCGACACAATGTATGGTACTCCCCGTGACGATATTTCCCGTCAGGCACTTCATTGTTGTTACTGCAGATTTACACATCCTATTACAAAAGAGTTAATTGAAATTGAAAGCGAATTGCCAGAAGATATCGCACAATTCGTTGCCAAATACCCCCACTTGAAAAAATGTAGATAGTATGGTAAAATAGTTACAAATTGGTTACAAACGGGTGATTTTATGAATGAGATTTTGGATTATATCGTATATCCTGAAAATATAGAAATTGAAATTCCGGCAATTATGCCAAAAAAGCAAAACAAATTTTATAAAGGTCTTGCATATAACGTTTCGCGTTTTATTCTAAAATTTATTGTTCGTGAGGGCAGTACTGTCGAAAAAATTGGTATGGACGGTCTTAAACCACCATATATTTTGCTTTGCAACCACACACAATTTGTAGATTTTATTGTAAGTTTCAAAGCGGTGCATCCGTACAACTTCAATAATATTGCCACTCTTGATGGATTTGTGGGAATGGCAAAGATTATGGAAGAATTAGGCTGTGCTTGTCACAGAAAATATACAACTGACTTAAGCCTTGTCCGTGCTTGTCATAAGGTGCTTCATGAATATGGTGACATTCTTTGTATGTACCCTGAGGCTCGTTATTCAAATGTTGGTACAACTGCAATAATCCCTGATGTTGTTGGCAAACTTGTTAAGAAAAACAAAGTGCCTGTTGTAGTGCTTCTTAATCACGGTCACTACCTTAATGCACCATTCTGGGATTTCCGTCAATACAGAAAAGTTCCGTTCCGTTCAACTATGAAACAAATTCTTACAGTTGAGCAAATTGAAAATATGACCGTTGACGAAATCAACGAAGTAATCCGTGAAGAAATGTATTATGACGACCACGCTTGGCAGAAAGAAAACAACATTAAAATTACAGAGAAGTTTCGTGCAGATGGTCTTAATAAAGTTCTTTATAAATGCCCTCATTGCATGACAGAGGGAAAAATGGTTGGCAAAGGAATTCATCTTACCTGTGAAGAATGTAGCAAAGTATGGGAATACACTGAGCTTGGTGAGATTGAAGCCCTTGATGGCGAAACTGAGTTTTCACATATTCCCGACTGGTATGAATGGGAAAGAGAGTGTGTACGCCAAGAAATTCTTGCCGGTACATATAAATATGAAGAAACCTTACCCGTATATACCTTGCCGGGTGTTGAATATATTCCCATTGGCGAAGCAACGGTTACACACGATTTTGAAAACGGATTTGTAATTGAAGGCAGCTATAACGGTCACGATTATAAAATTCAAAGGCAAACAAAAACCCTTTATACATTACATAACGAATTTGCATTCAAAAAACTTGGCAAAGTAGATTGCTTTGATGTTTCGGTTAAAGACAACTCTTTCTATTGCATACCAAAACAAAAAGATGTTGTTACAAAACTTATGTTAGCAACTGAAGAAGCATACAAAATCGCAACTATGCCAAAAGTCAGCACAAAAGCTGAATAAGGTAAACTAATATGAATGAAAACAGAGAATTTTTGACAGAAATTATTTATCCCGATAATGTAGAGAGATACAACTCTACAAAATCTCCGTTAAAACAATCGGACTTTATAACAAAGCTTGCTTACTTTGTTTCAAGTGTTATTCTCTCTCTTGTACGAAAGGGATACAAAATCGAAAAAATTAATATGGAAGGCTTAAAGCCACCTTATATTTTGCTTATTAACCATATGCAATCGCTTGATTTTTGTACTATGTTTAAGGCAACTTATCCTAATAAGGTAAATACGGTCGCTACATTCCACACATACTACACCGTTTCGGGAATTATGGAAAAACTTGGATGTATTTGTACCCGCAAATTTACAACTGATTTAAGCCTAGTGCGTGCTTGCAAAAAGGTGCTTCACGAATACGGCGATATTTTCTGTATGTTCCCCGAAGCAAGATATACTCCTGACGGAACGCTTTGTATTTTACCACCTGCAATCGGCAAGCTTGCAAAAAAGAACAATGTTCCCGTTGTTGTTTTGCTTAATCATGGAAATTATCTTAATCTTCCTTTCTGGACAAATTTCAAATTCCGTAAAACACCTATTCGGGTTGAAATGAAACAGATTTTAACTGCCGAAGAGGTTGCTGAAAAAAGCGTTGATGAAATCAATGAAATTATTCGAAAAGAAATGGAATATGACGAATACAAGTGGCAAAAAGACAATAACATTCGCATAAAAGAAAAGTTCCGTGCCGAAGGTCTTAATAAAATTCTTTATCAATGCCCAAATTGCAAAACTGAACATAAAATGATTTCAAAGGGAATTCACTTATGGTGTGAAGAATGCGGTAAAAAGTGGGAAATGACTGAACTTGGCGAAATGAAAGCACTTCAAGGTAAAACTGAGTTTTCTCGCATTCCTGACTGGTTTCAATGGGAACGTGAAAACGTACGTCAACAACTTCTTGACGGAACATATTACTACGAAGAGGAACTGCAAGTTTTATCTACCCCTGGCGTTAATGAATACATTAACTTGGGTACGGCAAAGGTTACCCACGACTTACTGAATGGTTTTATAATTGAAGGTTATTATAATGGCAATAATTACAGAATCCAGCGACCTACCAAGGGTATTTACGCATTACATGTTGAATATCAGTTTAAGCATTTAAAATATTTAGATTGCTTTGAAATTTCAACTACAAATGATTCATTCTACTGTATGACAAAGAAAAAGGACATAGTTACAAAACTTGCCCTCGCAACAGAAGAAGCATTCAAAATTGCAAAAGAATAAAGATAAGGACTCAACTGATTTGTTGAGTCCTTTGTTTATTTAATTCTGCACTCTGCATTCAGCACCCTGCACTTTAATACGCTTTGCCCCAATAGAGCATTTTGTCAGCCGGCTTACCACAGCAAACGCAAGTGCCACCGATTTTTTCCTGAACAAATGGAATGCAACGAGATGAAACACCTGCCTGCTCTTTAAGAGCATCTTCACATTCGCGGTCACCACACCACATAGCCTTGATAAAGCCAGGTTTATTTTCAGCAATATCAATCATTTCATCCATATTATTTGCAACATAAGTCATATTGTTTCTACGCTCAAGTGCCGCATTATAAAGACCGTCGTGAACTAATTGAATAAGTTCTGGAATCTTTGTTTCTAATTCGTCAAGAGATACAAAATATTTTTCTCTTGTATCACGGCGAACGATTACGCACTGATTATTTTCAATATCGCGTGGTCCTAATTCAAGACGAAGTGGAACACCCTTCATTTCGTACTCTGCATATTTCCAACCAGGTGAATTGTCACTTAAATCAATCTTTGCACGACAAACTTTCTTGAGGTTTTCATAAACTTCAGTTGCCTTTTCTTTAACCCCTGGCTTATGAGATGCAACAGGAATAACAACAACCTGAACTGGTGCGATTTTTGGTGGTAAAACAAGACCGTTATCATCACCGTGAGTCATAATAATTGCACCGATAAGACGAGTTGTGCAACCCCATGATGTCTGGAATGGGTGCTTTAACTTATTGTCTTTGTCTTGGAACTGAATTTCAAATGCTTTTGCAAATCCATCACCAAAATAGTGACTTGTTGCAGATTGCAACGCTTTACCGTCGTGCATAAGTGCTTCAATTGTATATGTATCTTCTGCACCTGCAAAGCGTTCTTTTGCAGTTTTTACACCCTTAACAACAGGCATTGCAAGGTAGTTTTCACAGAAATCTGCATACACATTAAGCATTCTGATTGTTTCTTCCTGTGCCTCCTCTGCAGTAGCGTGAATTGTATGACCTTCTTGCCATAAGAATTCACGAGTACGAAGAAATGGTCTTGTAGTCTTTTCCCAACGAACAACCGAAACCCATTGGTTATAGAGTTTTGGCAAGTCGCGGTAAGACTGAATAATGTTAGCGTAGTGTTCGCAAAAAAGTGTTTCAGAAGTAGGTCGAACACAAAGACGCTCTTCAAGTTTTTCGCTACCACCGTGAGTTACCCAAGCAACTTCAGGTGCAAAACCTTCAACGTGGTCCTTTTCTTTATTTAAGAGACTTTCAGGAATGAACATAGGCATACAAACATTTTCATGTCCTGTTTCCTTAAACATTCCGTCAAGAGTTTTCTGGATATTTTCCCAAATTGCATAACCGTAAGGTCGAATAACCATACAACCCTTTACACTTGTATATTCAACCAATTCTGCTTTTTTAACAACGTCAGTATACCATTTGGCAAAATCCACGTCCATTGAGGTAATTTCCTCAACCATCTTTTTTTGTTCAGCCATTTTTATATCTTCCTTATCTAAAAGTTACAGGGACTATTAGTCCCTGCAATTTATAATCAAATAAATTAATAATTAATTAGTGTTCTTCGATAAATTTAACAATATCAGAAACAGTTTTAATATTTTCAAGAGCTTCGTCAGAGATTTCTATATCAAACTCATCTTCGAAAGTCATTACAAGGTCAGCCAAATCAATGCTGTCTGCACCAAGATCCTCGAGAAGAATAGCGTCCATAGTTACAACGTCTTCTTCCAATTCAAGCTGGTTACAAATAATTTCACGAACTTTTTCAAATACCATTCATAACACCTCCTGCAAAAAATATTTACACCATATATACTAAAATTTTTTGACGCTTTTGTCAATAATTTTATTACAAATTTATGAAATCTTTAATAGGTGTAAAGTCTATGTCCTTTACATCTTTTACTAAATCATAAAATATTTTACAAATTTCTACGCATCCACCCTCAACATCGCTTTCAGTATTGAAAGGCATAACAGGGTCGTGAACAGAAAGTCGAAGTAAAAACCAACCTTTTTTATTATCGTCTGCGAAAGACACACGCACACCCTCGTAGTTGTCAGGGGCTAAAATCATATCTGCATCTTTTTCTGCGACAATCTTAATATCTTCAATAAGTTTTTCACCAACTTCACGGAAATTTTCTGCAGTGATATTAAAACGCAACTCTTTTTCTTCAAGCGGCTTTTTAAGGGCTTTTATTGGGTCACCAATCTTCTTACCCTCTTTACGAAGAACTGCCGCTTTAATAATGATTTTAGTAATAAGATAAGCACCATCATCAAGATAATAATTTTCTTTGAATGCTGCGTGACCTGATGTTTCAATGGCAAGTGGAGTATTCTCACCAAGGCTTGTGCGACGGATTGCCTCATCAATAACGTTTTTATAACCACGCTTAAAACGAATATGCTTACCACCTAATGTATCTTCAATAAATTCACGAAGACCATCACTTGTAACTGAGTCAGTAACAATACTGCCACCCTCGTTATTTTCAAGTGCAATTACTGATGCTAATGCTACTATTGAATTTCGGTTTATTTCATCACCTTTTTCGTCAACACAAGATGCACGGTCAACGTCAGTATCAAAAATCACACCTAAATCACAATTATTATTGATTGTAGCGTTACGGATATACTCCATAGCAACTTTATTTTCAGGGTTAGGAATATGATTAGGGAACATTCCGTCAAGTTCTAAAAACTGACTTGCAGAAACATCTGCCCCTAGTGGCGCTAAAACTTTTGTGGCATAAAATCCGCCAACACCATTACCTGCGTCAACTGCGATTTTGAAATCTTTTAACGGTTTTTCATTGTCTTCTGCGTTTACGCCTTTTTTAATCATATTGCGAAGAATATCAGCGTATTCAGAAATGTAGTCAATTTCTGTAACTGTTCCGTTTTTCTCTGATTTATACTTTGGCTCGTCTTCTGCATCTGCAAGAATTGATTTCAGTTCATCCCCTGAAAGTCCGCCATCACGGGTAAAGAATTTAAGCCCATTTCTGTCAAAAGGATGATGACTTGCAGTAATCTGAATTGCGCCGTCACATTCTCTTGTAACGGTTGTCATAAACATTGCAGGCGTTGAACAGTATGAGCAGTTTAATATATTAACGCCCATTTCACCTACTGCTTCAATTACTGCGTTTCTGATTCTATCGGCAGAAATACGAGAGTCATGACCCACAGACACAAGCAAATCATTATATGCTTTACCTGTTTTTTCACTTAAAAAATTAATAAATGATTTTGAAATGTATTTTACAACATCATCAGTTAACTGAATTTCAGGGTATTTTTCTGTTGCAACTGCAACACCACGTACATCAGTACCACTTTTAAGATGCATCAATTTCATTTTATAAGACCTCTTTTCAAAAGTTCTTCTGTCGCTAACATTACGCCAATTTTACCACTGTGAAAATTAAGGCCACCTTGCATCCATACTGCAAATGGCTCGCGAAGTGGAGCGTCCGCTGAAAGTTCAATAGATGAACCTGACGTAAATGCCCCTGCCGACATAATAACCTGATTATCATAACCCGGCATATCCCAAGGCTCAGGAGTTACATAAGAATCAACAGGCGCCCCTTTTTGAAGTCCTTGGCAGAATGCCACAAGGTTTTCTGCATTCTCAAGACAGATTGCCTGAATAATATCGTGACGGGTTTCTTCAACGGTTGGAGTAACCTTAAAACCGAGTTCAGTATAAACAGATGCAGCAAAAACTGCAGTTTTAAGTGCCTCACCAACAACGTGTGGCGCATTGAAAAGCCCCATAAATACGCTTCTGTTCTGTCCAAGTGTAGCACCAACCTCTGTGCCCAACCCTGGTGTTGTAAGACGATAACCACAAAGTTCAACTAAATCTTTTCGACCTGCAATATAGCCACCACAAGCAGCAATTCCGCCACCTGCATTTTTAATAAGTGAACCTGCAATCAAATCTGCGCCAACCTCTGTAGGTTCTTTTTTTTCTGTAAACTCACCGTAACAGTTGTCAACCATAACGATTGCACGCTTATTTACTCTGTGAACAATCTCACAGACTTTTTCAATTTCATCAACAGAAATTGTGTGACGAAGTGAATAACCACGGGAACGCTGAATATATACCATTCTGACTGCTTTATCACTTGCACATTCTTCTATTGCTTCGTAATCAAGCTGGTCATCTTTTGTCAAGTCAATCTGTTGATAGTGTACCCCAAAATCTGCAAGTGTACCATCACCCATATTCTTTCCACCAAGACCGATAGTAGAGTGAAGCGTATCGTAAGGAGTTCCGCTTACACAAAGCATAACATCATTTGGACGAAGAACACCATAAAGGCACACTGCAAGAGTATGAGTACCACTTGCCAATGCACCTGCACGGATGATTGCACTTTCTGCACCAAAAATATCGGCAACAAGTACATCAAGTTTTTCTCTGCCTTTGTCACCATAACCATAACCTGTTGAATTGTTAAAATCTGTTTCGTCAACACGGTTTCTGATAAATGCAGAAAGCACTTTTTGTTGATTGTATTCGGTCAACTCATCAATCTCCTTAAAAACGGGACTTGCTTTTTCGAGCGCTACCTTTGATAATTTTTTTATTCTGTCACTGATTTCAAAAAACATTTTAATTTTCCTTTGTTGTGTATTCGTATATTTCTTTTACTGTTGTAAAGCCTAGTTTTTCATAAAACTTTATATTATAATCGCGAGAGATTAAATAAACATCTTTTCTTGGCGAAAGCGTTAGTAGCTTTTTAACTATCGCTTTCCCATAACCTTGTCCCCTGTACTTTTCTTTTGTAAAAACATCCGAGATAAAGGCTAAATTTTTATTAAATGAGATAAATCCACCACTAACTGTATGTAAACCTTTTTCAATAACTGCACCCTCACAACAACCTTTTAGATGTAAAAACTTCTTCACATCGGTATGCTCCGGTGTAAGTTTGTTATTTAACTTCTCAATTTTACCGTATTGAGTGTGTTTTATTCCTTTTTCACCAATTATACTTTCTAACGAAATATGCATTAGATATTTTTTATCTATTTGCTTATATGGTAGTTTGTCCGAAGACAAAACGGTACCATTTATTATAAATGAAAGCTCTTCTAAATCCGCATTTTCACTTACAAAGGCAACGCATTTTTCGTTGTCACCTGAAACTACAGCCGTAATCTCATTCTCGTCATTGAATTGTGCCCATAAAACGCCATCGTTTAACTCGCAATCCATAAAAAATCCTGTTTGTGAAAGAAGTATTGCAGAGTTCTCTTTTCCTAAATAGTCAAAAATTAACTTATTAAGAAAATTTACTGATTTAACCATTTGCAAACTCCTCTGAAAGTGCTTTTACAAGAGCTTTGACACTTTCCATATCGGCTTTGCTGCCAACAGATGCTGAAGAATGAATATATCTGCAAGGAAGAGAAACTGCAACAGTTTTAATTCCTCCTGCTGATTTATGAATTGCCGACGCGTCATTTCCACCTGCCACAACAGTTTTGGTCTGATTTGCAATACCATTTTTATCTGCTATTTCACGCGCTTTTTTATATAAATCTTTGTTATAGATTGTGCCTCTGTCCATAAATGAAACTACTGCGCCCTTGCCCACGTTACAAACTTTTTTGTTTTCAGGAGTGTCAGGAATATCTGACGCAGTTGTAGTCTCAATAACAATAGCGTAATCAGGGTTAACTGTATATGCTGAAACCGTAGCACCACGGGTGCCAACTTCTTCCTGCACTGTAAAAACACAATTGTAGTTAGTTTTTGACTTCTCTTGTAAAAGTTCAAGCATAATAGCACAACCTAAACGGTCATCAAGAGCTTTTGACTTAATCATATCGTTACCGAATTCAACAAAGTCTGACTTAAAATAACCAAAGTCACCAAGAGAAATATATTTTTCTGCTTCTTCTCGGCTTTCAAATCCAAAATCTACAGAAACATCTGTAATTTCAGGAATTTTCTTTGCCTCATCACTACTGCACTGGTGAATTGCTTTTGCACTAGCAACACCAACTCGACCGTTTATAGTTAATTTTTTACCAAAGAGCGCCGAGTTGTCTATTCCACCTACATTTGCAACATTTACAAAGCCCTCGTCAGTAATATATGTGACAATAAAACCAACCTCGTCCATATGTGCAAAAAGTGCAACTTTATTTTTTGCCTCTGTTTCACCTTTTTTATTGACAATAAGATTGCCTAAAGCATCAACAGTATAGTCGCAATCTTCAGGGAGCTTTGAAACTATGAAATCTCTTACCACCTTTTCATCACCAGATGTGCCATTTAACATACACAAATCTTTCAAAAGTTCAAAATTCACAATCTCACACCCTTTCTAAAAACTCTGCAATAAGTTTTGCCGAATTTTCAATATCGCGAATGTCTGCCACCTCAACAGGAGTGTGCATATATCTTTGAGGAAGTGACACAAGTGCAGACGGTACGCCACCCTTTGCAATGGTAATATGGTCTGCATTGGTACCTGTTTTCCCACCCATAATTTCTTTTTGATAAGGAATACCATTTTCTTTTGCTATTTCCACAAGCAAACCTGAATATTCACGACTTAAAATCGGTGAATATCCAACCATTGGTCCACCATTCATTTTGCCACAGTCTTTTGCATTACTGTCAGGAGTACAAGCAAAACTTACATCAACCGAAAGTGACAAATCTGCATTTACATTAAAAGACGCACAAGTAGCACCCGTGCCACCTGTTTCTTCCTGTGCAGAGCAAACAAGTGTGATTTCATTTTCGGTTTTTGTATATTCAAGTGCTTTAAGAAGAACCGCAACACCACCACGGTCATCAATATAAGTGGCAGAAACTCTGTTTTCACCCAACTTTTCAAAAGATGCTTTGAAACTTGCTTTGTCACCAATAGCAACTACTTTTTCTGCATCTTCTTTACTCATACCGATATCTGCAACACAAGTGCCGTCAGTTGAAACCTTGCTTTCACCGTTTGAGAGATGAGGAGGCACAGTACAAACCACACCGTAAATTTCTTTTTTACCGTGAATAGTAAGTTCCATACCCTCAACTGTGCGCATATCAATTCCACCGACTTTTGTAAGACGCACAAATCCGTCATCAGTAATACCAGTTACAACAAAACCAATAGTATCAAGATGGGCGTCAAGCAAAATATGCTTACCCTTACCGTTACGGTGAATAATTATGTTACCTGTTTCGTCACAAGAAACATCACCATACAGTGAAAAAAGCCCCTTGAGTGCTTCAAAGGAGCTGTTTTCTTCCCCCGCAACACCGTGGGGGGAAGTTAATTTTTCTAAAAGTTCGATAGTTGTCATTTTTATCAACCTTAATTTTAGATTTCAGCGCCACCTACTGGGCGAATAATGAGTACATAGCAACTTCCTTCACCAAAAATGCCTTCAATAGCATTTTTGTAATCTGCAAGGATTTCGTTTGGAACAAAAGCCTGAATTGTACCTGCAAATCCACCACCATGAACACGCCAAGCACCTTTGCCTTTAAGAATGCTTTCACTTAAAGCAAGTGCTAATGAAACCGGTTGTTCAAGTGGCTTTTTAACAGAAAATACATTCTGATTATACTTGTAAGATGAGTCGCCACTTTCAAGTATGTAAGACTTAAATGTTTCAAAATCGCCATTTTTAAGAGCGTCAACTTCTTTTAATACTCGTGCATTATCTGCAAAGAAGTGTATTGCACGAAGAACCGCTCTATCGCCAACTTTTGCACGTACCATAGGAATATTCTTCTTAAACTCGTCTTCTGGGACTTCGCGAAGTACATTTTTACCGAAGCAACCTGCAACTGCTTCCATTTCACTACGGATTGCAGCGTAGTCGTCAGTTAAATCTGAATGGCTACCCTTTGTATCAACAATGCAAAGTGAGTGACCCGAAGATGCGAAATTGTATTTAACTTCATTTACGATTGGTTCAGCAGGGTTATTAAAATCGATTGTAACAAAACTACCAACTGAACAAGCCATCTGGTCCATAAGTCCGCAAGGTTTGTCAAAGTAAACATTTTCAGCGTACTGTGCAATTTTTGCGATTGTAATAGGGTCAACTTTACCATCATTATAAAGGTAGTTAAGCATTGAACCAACAAGAACTTCATAAGCCGCTGACGATGAAAGTCCTGAACCAGAAAGCACGCTTGACATTGTTACTGCGTCAAAACCACCGATTTTATAACCATATTTAAGGAAACCTGCACACATACCGCGAACAAGTGCTGGTGAATGACCTTTTTCGTTTTCTTTGATTTCAAGGTCTGTAATATCACAAACGTCCATATTGTAACCGCGTGATTTTACGCGAACAATGTTTTCGTCGTTTTTTGAGGCAACTGCAATAGCATCAAGATTAATACTTGCAGCAAGAACTCTGCCGTGGTTGTGGTCTGTGTGGTTACCGCCAACTTCAGTTCTACCAGGTGCAGAGAAAAGACGAACGTCACGTTCCTCACTAAAAATCTCTGCAAAATCATTTGCAAGACTTACATATCTTTCATGCTGTTCTTTAACTGCTTCATCTGTAACATAAACGCGCTTAAATCTTTCGTCATAAGCACCGTTTAAGATTTCATTCTTCAATACATTCAGTTGTGCCATTTTTATTTTCTCCTTTGCGTTTTTCCAATATTATATTTGTTATTAAAACTGTAACACCTGAAACAATTAAAAGAATTATTACAGGCGCCATAAAGTGCCATGTAAAAGGTTGAGCAATATTACCGCCGATTACGGAATATGTCCAGAGTTTAATAAAATACCCTGCTACTGACGCAATCATAAACTTACCGTAAGGGAATTTAATTCCACCATAAAACTGACTTGCCATATTTATAGGGACTGATGGAATGAGTCTTATTAAAAACAGAACACCAAGTTTTGTTTTACCTGCGTGTTTCAGCATTTCACTGACATTTTCATATTTTTTCAGTTTGCGTAGTGCAACACCCTCATCAAGTCGTCTGCCAAACCAATATACTATTGAAAGGGTTATTGAAAATCCAACAATATTCAGAAACAATGCAGTTGCCGGTTCAAACATAACGCCTGTCATAATCATAATAAAAGGAAATGGAATTGGTGCAACAGCTTTAAGTGCATAAATAGCCAGTATTGCAATACCAATAAGCCAGTTATTTTCAAGTGACTGAATAAAATCCTGTAATTTGCCTAAAGCTTTAAGAAACTCTGCCCAACCACCCTCAGCAACCTGAGTGCTCATTATCAGTGTAATTATTGTCAGTAATATTGCTACTGCAAAAAAGCCTATTGCGCTAAGATTCATTGCGCCTTTTCTGTCAAGGTTTCGTTTTTCCATTTGCATCCCCTTTCCCAATAAGATTGCAAACATACATATACATTATAATTTTATAATATTTACACTAAAAGGTCAATATTTTTATTGTTATATTAAGTAATATATGGTAAAATATATACATTAAATTACCATTAAGGCGTGATTGTTTTGAAAATCGTAGTACTTGATTCCTACGCTCTTAATCCCGGTGATTTGTCTTGGGATTGGCTTGAGTGTTTAGGTGAGTGTGAAATTCATCACCGTACACCAAAAGAAAAAATTCTTGAAAGATGCAAAGGTGCAGAGATTGTTCTTACAAATAAAACTCCACTTACTGCAGAAACTCTTGAAAAATTACCTGACCTTAAATATATTGCCCTGCTCTCAACAGGTTATAACATTGTTGATTGTAACTATGCAAAGAACAGAGGAATACCCGTTTCGAATATTCCTGCATACTCCACAAACGCAGTTGCACAACTTACATTTTCACTGATTTTAGAAATTACTAATGCAGTAGGACTTCACAGTGAAAGCGTAAAGAATGGAGCTTGGAGTGCTTGTCCTGACTTCTGTTACTGGAAAACTCCGCTTACAGAATTGTGTGGTAAAACATTGGGTATTGTGGGATTTGGTCAGATTGGTCAGGCTGTTGCAGATATCGCAGAAGCCTTCAAAATGAATGTGATTGCAGTCTCAGGTCACGAAACTGACCAGAGCCACCGCAAAAATTTCAAGTGGGTTGATATGGAAACTCTTGCAAGTGAGAGTGATATTATTTCATTCCATTGTCCACTTACAGAAAAAACAACTGGTCTTGTTAATAAAGCTTTTATTGACAAATGCAAAGACGGTACTATCATTATAAACACAAGTCGCGGTCCTGTTGTAAACGATAAAGATTTAGCAGATGCCTTAAATAACGGTAAACTCCGTGGGGCTGGTCTTGATGTGCTTACAGTTGAGCCACCAAAAGCAGACAATCCACTCTTAACCGCTAAAAACTGTTTCATAACTCCACACATTGCTTGGGCAGGGTTTGAAACTAGAGAGCGTCTTATGAATATTCTTAAAGAAAATGTTATTGCATACTTAAATGGCAATCCACAGAATGTGGTTAATAAATGAGGTGTTAAAATGGCAAAATATAAAATTATAAACCCTTATGAAAGTGTAACCGATTTACTTGGTGATATGGAGCATCACTATAAAACAAATTTGCATACACACTCTACTTACAGCGATGCAAATGACACTATGACCGATATGATTAAAGGCTTTTATGACAACGATTTTGACATTCTTGCCTTTGCAGAACACGGTATTTTAGGTAAATACTGGAATGAAAAACCAACTCATATTCCATTTTTTAATTTTCAGTATTTGTGGCACGGCAAACGCAGTTATTTAACTGAAGAACAATACAAAGGCATTAAAGCGGGTACATACAAAACAGAAAAAAATACACGAACAAAAACACGCGGACTTCACGATGTGCCAAACGCCATTGAATGTAATATGTTTACCGTTATGAAAAATCACGTAAACGGTTATTTTACTGATAACGCATATGAGGGCGTTCAGGGTCTTGAATATGACTACGAAATCCCTATGGCACTTATTGAAAAAAGTGGTGGCATTTCTCATATTAATCACCCTACGGACTTATTACAGGCAAAGAAAAACCCCGACTGTGCCAAAGACCCTAAAAACATTGCCTTCTTTGCAAATCTTTTAATGAAATTCCCCTCTTGTATGGGTATTGAAGTGCTTAATATGTATGATATTCCTAACCGTAGCGACAGAATCTTATGGGACGAACTTTTGAAACTCCTTACACCTTATGGTCGTAAGATTTTTGGATTTTCGAACAGTGACGCGCATCAGGTTGACCAGATTGACACAGCGTTTATGGATTTTATTCTTCCTGAATATTCACTCCAGACACTTCGCAACGCTATGGAAACAGGCACATTCTTCTCAATCGCTCGTTATGCAAAAAATGAGTTGGGCGAAGATTTCAAAGGCGAAGGTGTTTGCCCAAGAGTTACAAAAATCATAGTTGATAATGAAAACGATACAATTACTCTTACAGGTATTAACTGTAAAGAAATTGACTGGATTGCCGACGGTGAAACAATTAAAACAGAAACTATTGACGCTGACGGTGAAATTACAACTACAATCAACCTTGCAGAGTATTCTGACAAAATCAGTTGTTATGTACGCGCACAACTTAAAGGAAAAGGCGGTATTTGTCTTACTCAGGCATTTGTTCTTGACGACGGTAATATGGAAAGTCTTAAAAAGCCAATCCTTAAAGAAGTAATGACTGAAGAACAAAAGAAAAAGCGAAAATTCTACTCTAAAAAGCTTGGCGTAATCTACGGAAAAATTACCAAAAAGATATAATCAACTCAACAAATCATAATTTGTACGCAAGAAAGCATTGCGGAAAATATGCCAAAAAAACTGTTGACAGTTGACTTTTGGTGTTGTATAATACACAATGTATCCCAATGTAAAGGGAGGGATTTTTAATGAG
>CALBKQ010000043.1 GCA_937895645.1 uncultured Clostridia bacterium | reverse complement strand
CGTATTACCGTTGATTATAAGACCATCCATAATACCCTGAAGTACAACGCTTTCATTCTCGGCACCATCCGGTAAATCCTTACGGACAAACGAAAGTGGTGCAGTCATTGTAAACTGTTTTTCACGGACAAATTTTTCGGCAGATTTAATGCGAACAAACAAGTCGCTTGCAATAAAGTTTTTAATTGAAGTGATGTTTATAGCATCCGCCTCATTTTCAGTAAACACACCGTTAGTTTTAAGTCTTATGATTTCATTCTTAACACTTTCTTCAGCAAGAGCAAAATCACACTTTTCAAGGAATCTATGAGCGAGAGTACCACGCTGTGCAGGGGTAAGTTCATCTTTGCCCAAAAATGCAGGGTTTTCAGTTGCAACATAAAGCACACCTGCGTTTTCGTCAACACGAGAAGCAGAATACTTAATAGGCATACTTGCAAAATCAGCATAAGGGTATTTATAACTTACCTTTCTGTTGATAGTGTCTAGCATTGATTTATCAACAGATGCTTTTTCTACTTCTTCTGCTTCAGTAATTCCTAAAAATTCAGGTGGTTGAACAATAGCAAAATCAATTTTACTGTCAGTACTTCTTGAATTGCAATTCATAATGCCCAATTCTTTACGCATTTTATATGCAGATGGGTGCTGAATTGCTGTAAGAATTGACCACTGCAAGAAATTACTTGCAAGAGACAAAGCAACTGAATTGTCTTCATCGCCTGTGTAAAATCTATCGTAAATCTCTTTTATTTTACTTTCAGGCTTATAAAGATTACCTGTGATATATAGTTTCTCTCGCGCTCTCGTCATTGCAACATAATAAATTCTAATTTCTTCACTTAATTCTTCAAGATGATTTTTAAGTTTTACTGTTGCATAAGGTTGAGTTTTGAACTCAATATTTCTCTCTTTATCGTAGCAGATTGTACCAATACCCATTGTTCTGTCGACAATAGTTTTGGCACCTCCCCTGCCGCCGAAACTCTCTGTGCAATCCATAACAAATACAACAGGATATTCAAGTCCTTTACTTCCATGGATTGTCATAAGTCTTACTGCGTCATCATTTTCACTGACTAAAGTTGACTCGTCCAAATCAAACTGATTTTTACGAAGTTTATCAACATACCTGATAAATCCTGATAATCCATGACCACCGTTGGATTCAAACTTCTCTGCGTAGTCAATTAAAAGTTGCAGATTAAGAATATGTTTTTCACCATTTTCCATAGCACCCACAACGCTGTCGTAAGATGTCATTTCAAGAGTGCGTCTTATAAGTTCACCAACACCAAGAGTCACAGATAGCATACGAAGTTGATAAATTGTATCAAGAAAATATTTTACGCTGTTATCAGTTTCATAATTATCTTTAAGCAACTCATAAATTGAGCCCTTTCTGTTTTTACAACGCATACTTGCCAAGTCATCTTCAGTAAACGGAAACATTGGTGAAAGCATTACTGAAATAAGAGGTACGTCCTGAACAGGATTATCAATAACATTGAGAAGTGAAATCATTGTAACGATTTCAGGGTTATCAAAAAATCCCATTTTCTTTTCAAAATGGGCAGGTACGCCCATTTCAGCAAGACCTCTTACAATAGTTTCTGCCTTACTGCTAAGTTTTCGGGCAAGAATACAGATATCACTATATTTGATTGGTCTTTCTTTACCACTATTGCCAACGGTCATACCACTTTCAACAAGGTCTTTAATAGTTTTACCCACATAGGCAATTTCAGAGCCAAAGTTCGACTTTTTAGGGTGCATACCTTCAACAATATGTAAGTGAACATCTTTATTATCAGTTTCAGAGAAGTCTGCACCCGACACTAAACCATCACCATTTTTATAGTCAATATCACCCATTTTACGAGTCATAAGGAAATCGAAGAAGAAGTTTACCCCTTCAACAATACCCTGACGGCTACGGAAGTTTTTATCAAGCATAATTTTTGCCGGATAGTTATCTTCGTTTTCGTCATAATCTGGGTATCTATCTTTATAACCCATAAAGATTTCAGGCATAGCGTGACGAAAACGATAGATGCTTTGTTTCACATCACCTACCATAAACAGATTTGACCCATTTTTTGATATTGCATTAAAAAGAGTATCCTGAGCTTCGTTAGTATCCTGAAACTCGTCAATTAAAATCTCATCATATTTTTCTGACATTTCAGTTGCAAGTTGTGTTTTGTTGTATGTGCCGTCAGGATTTTCATTAACAAGAAGTTCTAATGCCATATGAAGAATATCCGAATAATCATAGGCATTCTTTTCTTTTTTAACTTCTTCAAGTCTCTGCGAAAATTTAAGCACACAATTTTTGAATGCAAGTATTATAGGGCGAAGATATTCTATATCTTTTTTGAAGTCTTCTGAATAGCAAGTCATAATTGATGAAAGACTTGCAAAATCTTTTGTTAATGCTTTTGTTCTTCCTGAAATTTCATAATACAAATCATCTTTTTCGGCTGATTTGAAACTACCGAAACCATTTATTTTAAGGTTATCAATAATATTTTTTATATCGTCCCATTTGCCACCCTTATTGATTAAATCAAGTACATATTTCATATCGGTAACTGCACCGATTATACTATTTCTTGCAGTAACGCCAACTTTGTTATCGTCACCAGCATCAATAAGGATTTTATCGCATTTAACGAGTACATATTCAAGGATTGCTTTTACTCTCTCAAGAGAATATTTACCCCAGATTGTCTGTTCAACAGGAACATCTTCAAAATAATATGCAAAATGGTCTTCAATCCATTTATTTGGATTTGCAGATGATACAGAAAATTTGTAAATCTTGAAAATTGAACTGATAAGATTTATATCATTTTTACCGTTTGTAAAAAGTTCAAGAAGTGCATTTGACTCGGGAGTGTTATCACCATAAACTTCTTCAAGAATTTCGTTGACGATATCATTTTCAAGAAGGCTTAGTTCATTCTGCTCAAGCATTGTAAAGTCAGGTGAAACATCTAAAAGCTGACAGTTATCTTTTACAACCTTATTACAGAAGCTGTCAATAGTACAGATATTTGCACTTGGTAAAAACATTTTTTGTCTTTTAAGAAACGTGTCAGCTGGGTTTTCTCTGATTAAGTCATCAAGGGATTTTGAAATTCGCTCAAGCATTTCACCTGCAGCTGCTTTTGTAAATGTTACAACAAGAATATTTTCAACATTTGTAGGATTGTTTTTATCAATGATACGCTGAATAACGCGTTCAACAAGCACAGCAGTTTTACCTGAACCTGCCGCAGCAGATACAAGCACACTACCATTTCTTGAATTTATCGCTTTGCGTTGGGCATCAGTCCAATTTCTGCTCATCATCGTCACCTCCCAACATTGAAACTGCATCCTGAAAATCAAGAGAGTCAAACTCTCTTACGGGGTCAGTGCTTTCTCGTCTGCAAACGTCTTTATAGTTACAGTATCTACAACCATCTTCAGTGGGCAATGCACGGATTACACCACTTTGCAAATCGTTTGCCATTTCTTTTATAAGTTCATTTACTTTGTTTTTAAGCCTTTCTATAGACTTAAGTGAAATAACATTACCTGAAACTGAACCGTCATCATTGATTACAGCAGGAATATAAACACCCTCTGCGTTCTTTTCCATTGCAGTTATTACATCAATATTATTAAGCACCATACCACTCATACGGAACTTATCTTTAAGACTTTTATTGATTACAGTTTTGTCAGAGTGTCTGCTGAGATTTTTATTTTCAGTTGCTCTTGAAGTTTTTGCCTGAAAATAGAAAATACCTGCAGGAGTAACATTTTTATATAATTCCTCGCCATTCTGCCAGATTGCAAAAAGGTATATAAGCATTTGCATATTAAGACCTGCAAACACTTCACCTAAATCAAATATTTTTCCACCTGTTTTATAGTCAACAATACGCACAAAAGTATTATCAGGTGTACTGTAAGTATCAACACGGTCAACTTTACCAATAATTTTAACTGTTCCACCGTTATCTAAGTCGATAAGATATGGCAGAATATCACCATCATTATTTATGCTTAATTCAAAGTTTACAGGAACAAACTCACAGTTTGAAAATTCGTCAATAAGCTGCATAACAAGTTTCAGCGAACGCTCTTTAAGAAGTGTCATTGTTCTAACGAAAGATTTTGGTTGATTTTCGTATCCGCTAAGTTTTTCGGCAACATAATTATCAATGATTTTATTTACCTTTTCCTTTACTTCATCTGCTGTAAATTCAATAAACTTATCTTTAGGGTTTTCTTTAAGAAATATTTCAAGGACTTCGTGTATAAGCGTACCTGTCTGTGCAGGGTCCATTTGTGCTTCGCGTCTTGGTTGAGCTTTTATACCGTATTCACAGAAATAGCTGAAAGGACACTGATAAAACTTTTCTGTTTTTGATGCAGAAATATACATACTCTTACCAAAAAGTTCAGTTGCAAGTTCACTATCTTTAATCTTAAATTCTTTTTTGCTCAACTTCTCCAGCATATTAAGTTCTTCATGTGAACCGTCATTTTCAAAATACTCATACAAGGTTGAACCTAGTGTTGAGTTTTGATTTACTTCACTTGCAAGGGCTGAAAATGCAGTTTTACGACTTTCAATAAGGCTTAGTGAATCAGGTGTTATAACTTTAATTCTGTCGTCATAAAGTCGATTAATTTCAAACACTAACTCTGATGGTGATAACGCCTCGGCTTTACTGTCAACACTACTGTATGACACATATAATTTGTCAGTTGCCAAAGTCATTGCACGATAAGCAATAAACTTTTCAAGAACACTGTTATATGCAAGGTTTGAAATTATATCAACACCGTTTGATTGAAGTTCACAGCGTTCAGTATCATTAAGTATGGCACCACTTGAACTTGTTACAGGGAATACACCTGCATTAGCACCTACAATAAACACCGCTTTTGGTGCTGTAGATTTAATTCTGTCAGCACTACCTATAATTACCTCGTCAACTCCGTTTGGAATTTGACCGATATCTTTTGTTGACACAATAATTTCAAACAACTCACGATAGCGATTAAGAGTTATTGCACTTTCCCCAGTTGCTGAACAAAGGCTGTCAAGAATTTCAGTAAGAATACGCCAGATTTTACCTTGCTCAAGCGCTAAATCATCTTCTCCACTATTAAGTAATTGGGTTGTGAAATTTTTGAGGTTATTATCAACACCTGTATTTCTTAAAAACGCAAATAATTCACGGGAAATGGTTTCACCGTTTGTTCCTATTATCTTATTTTTAAGTGCAACAATAGGACCTACAATTTTTGCTCGTAAGTCATTTATTTTTTTCAGTTTTTCTTCTGAATACTCATTAAATTCAACGCCAAACCCTTCAGGGTTACCCGTCCATTCATTTTTCCATTCCGATTGTTTTGTTCTCCACATAAGAACATAGTCTTCTATGAGTGAAATTTCTTCAATAGTAAAACCATAAAGACCAGTTTTGAGAAATCTTAAAACGTATTCGGAGTTAAAGCCTTCAGTTAAAATATCAAATAATGACAACATAAATGCCATTAAAGGTTGGGCAAGGATTGGTTGACGATTATCAGGAAAACAGTCAATACCATATTTTCTGAATGATGACATTAACTGTTTTTTGTATGTATCCTGAGTACGTTCAATAACTGCAATATCACGATATCTGTAATTTTCTTCACGAACAAGTCTTTTGATTTCTGCTGCAACAAAATCACACTCGTCATTTTTATTGCGGCAGGGCACTAGTGCGATTGAGTCACACTCCGTTTCAAATTGACTATCTGTAATATCAAAAATATTTTCTTCAAGGAAATTAAGTGCATCTGTTTTATACGCTTTATCAGCATACAAAATCTTTTCAGGTGCAACTTTTACATTAACGCGATTTGCTGTGGCACGTAGTTTTCTTATTTCGCACATTGCGTTGTAAAAAAGTTCGTATTCACCATTATTGCGTACAGTATCACAACAAAATGTAATATACACATCATCAGCAGTTGCAATAATACGTTCAAGTACTTTATGCTCTTGTGCTGAAAACCAAGTAAAAGCGTCAACAAATACAGTTTTGCCTTTGAAATACGGTACTTCATAAAGTAAATCTGCAAACAAATCAAGGTTAAGTGAATCGTCGTGGAAAGTATTGCTCATAAGACTGTCATAACACTGGAATATAATTGACAACTCACTGAGTTTTTTCGCAAAAGTAGGTTTTTTCACTTTTTCTGCAGTTTCAGCAAGTTGATCAATAGTGATACAACAAGTTTTAAGTTCGTTGTTAAAACTTAAAAGTTCATTTATAAGTAACGGATTTTTCTGATATTTTTTGTAATAAACAAGTTTATCCTGTAATGACTCAATAGCCATACTCATAAGCACTGCTCTTGTAGCATCATCAGCAGACTTTTTAGTGATTTTTCCGTAATCACGCAAAAGCCTTTCAGCAATACGCGAAAAGCTTAAAAACTCAATATTATTGATTTTTTCGTTGCCTAATAATTCTAACATTCCTCTTTCAGTTTCAAAAGAAAACTGGTCGGGAACAATTATTATGACTTTTCCACTTTCATTTTTTGCAATTTCTGTTGCAAGGTTACGTATGTAACGGGTTTTACCGCTACCAGTACGACCTGTAATAATGTTGAGCATTTATTTTATTCCTTTATTATTTCAATTTATAGAGTTTTGCGCCATGAGTTTTTACACTACAAGTGAATTTATCTGTTACTTTTTCTATATTTGCTTTTGCCCATAAATCACGAAGTATGTACTCACCTGTTAAATTGAGTTTTGTCAAATCGACCGTGATTTCAGCATCATGGTTTGATACGTTAAACACTGCGACAAGTGGCTTATTATCTGATGAGGTTGCAGTCCAGATAATTGTGTTCGCATCACGATATGCTTGTTTCCCATTAAACGAATTCTGATTTACATCAATTACTTCTTCGTTAGTCATAAGTGAGAGAGCCCACTCGTCATTATTTCTCATTTCGCCACCAAACATTAAAGGTGAACGGAATATTGACCATAAAGTCATAAGAGTAATTTGTTCGTCTTTTGTAAACTGGGTATATCTGTCTTGCGGTCCGTGACAAGTGCCATTTCTTGAAATATTGCCTAATGGTAACATATCACAATCAGGCCAACAGCCTTCTCTTACGAAAGGTGCCCATTTTTCACACTTATCAAACATTTCATAGAGTTTGTCCCACCAGTCCCAGAAATCGCCTGTAAGACGCCACATATTAGCATATTCGCATAAATGGTCAGCTACTGATAACTCAGCAGGTCCTGGTGAAAGGCTGAGTACAATATCACGACCTGTTTTATCAATCGCTTTTCTAATCATTTCAACTTCTTCACGGGCAGAGTAAGGATTGTCCCATTTGCGAAATTCTGTAACACAGATATCATCTACCTTAACAAAGTCAATGCCCCATTTTGCGTACATTTGGAAAATACTATCATAGTAAGCCTGCGCACCCTCACAAGTGTACATACCATACATATCCGTATTCCAAGGGCAAACTGAAAAATGATGTGCAACCTGACGGGCAGTTTTATCGCTACCTAAAATTTTTGTATTCTGATGGACTGCCTGACGAGGAATACCACGCATAATGTGGATACCGAATTTAAGCCCAATATCGTGAATTTTGTCGGCAATAGGCTTAAAGCCCTGTCCGTTTGCAGATGATGGAAAACGATTTTCAGCAGGGATAAGACGAGAATATTCGTCCATACAAAGCTCTGTAAAATTATTGTAATCGTTATTTTTTGCTTTTGGCTCATACCATTGAATATCGCAAACTACATATTGCCAACCATAATCTTTAAGATATTTTGCCATATACTGGGCATTGCCAAGTAACTGTTCTTCGTTAACGGCAGCACCATAGCAATCCCAACTATTCCACCCCATTGGAGGAGTTTTTGCATATTTATTTTTATCCATAGAAATCACCTT
>CALBKQ010000042.1 GCA_937895645.1 uncultured Clostridia bacterium | reverse complement strand
ATCTGCCATAAACACCGATTTCAAAGGCTTTGCAGATACATACTTTCAGATTTTCAAGGATTTACACGAATATTATCAATCAGGCTTTGCACAACGAGTAATCTGCCCTTTGTCCGCCACTGTAAGCCGAATAAGAGAAGTTTTTGAGGAAGTAAGGATAGAACCCCTACTTCCTCTCTTTTCTTTCCTTTGCCAATGCTCAAAAATTTTACCGCATAATTCAAAGAAAGAGAATTAGGATTATTTAAAAAAGTGTTGACAATTTTAATGGATATGATATAATCAAAGCACAGAGAACAAATGTTCTTTTGTTGATGTTAAACTGAATACTATGCTAACGCACCGAGCTGAATTTTAAAAGCGCTTAATTTGAATTGCCGGGCATTAGGTACTACAAATATCTACAACTCCGTAGGTGTTTATGGTAACTAATGCCTGATTTTTTATCCGAAAATTTCAACTCTTACTGCCCTGCTTTATCAGGGGCAAGCAGAGCAACCGGATGTCCGGTTGCATAAGATACGGGCAGAAGCCCGAACCCACTTTGAAAGGAGAACACATATGGATGCACCAAAAAGAATTGTAATACCACTGAAGCGAAATTTCATTCAGTCATACGGTTATAGTGAAAAAGGAATCAACTATTGTGTCATAAGCCACTTCAGTAACAAAGGCTTGTTTACGGACAAGGTTGCTAATCTCTTAATAAATGATTTGGATTCGTCAGTTATCCGTAAAAAATCGGATGAAAGTTTATCAGGTTTGGATATAGATAAAGGAAAAAATTGATGGTATTGTGTTGTGTCGAAAGGAGCGAAAAATATGATTGAAAGAGAACATACCTACAGAGCTGCATTGTATTGCAGACTGTCTTCCGATGACTCCAATTTGGGAGAAAGCGGAAGCATACAAACTCAACGAGCCTTGCTCACACAATATTGCCACGAAAACAACTTTCCCATATATGACATTTATGTTGATGATGGTTGCACAGGCACAAACTTTAACCGACCTGAATTCACAAGAATGATTAAAGACCTTGAAGCTCACAGAGCAAACTTGGTTATAGTCAAAGACCTTTCAAGATTCGGCAGAGAGTATGCTCAAATGGGAATGTATATTGAAAATGATTTCGAGGATTGGAATATACGATTCATATCCATAAGCGAAAACATTGACACACTCAACGGCAGTAATGGTATTCTTATGCCACTCACAAATGTCATAAACTCCCAATATGCAAAAGAGTGTTCACGAAAAACAAAACAAGCTCACAGAGCACTCGCAAAGGAAGGTAAATATATTGGCAGCCGTCCCCCGTTCGGTTACATAAAAGACCCTGAAAACAGACACCACCTGATTATTGATGAAGAAGCAGCCGAAACAGTAAGGTACATATTCAAAATGTTCTGTGATGGTATCGGCTATGTGAGAATGACAAAAATCCTTCGTGAAGAAAAGGTTATAAATCCGCAGGCATACTTTAACAGAAACAACCCTGACTACTACAAGTCAGATTATTGGCGCCAAGATTTTGATTGGCATGCTACTTCCATAAGAGCTATACTGAATAACCCCATATATCTCGGTCAGACAGTATTCGGCAGAACCAAACGAAAAGGCAGTCAGAAAAAGAAAACTATTCACACCGATGAAAGTGAATGGATAGTTGTTGAGAATACTCATGAACCGATTATTACCAAAGAAACCTGGGATTTGGCTCACGATATTATGAAGAACCGAAGACGAGAAACCAAGCATGGCGAAACTCATATGTTTGCAGGTTTGGTAAAATGCGAGGGTTGCGGTTCGGCATTGAATGTATCATACGATGCCAGAAAAGGTAAGTTCACAGGCTTCTCCTGTTGGGTTTATAAAAACTACGGCAAGGACAGATGCACCTCTCACGCCATAGGCTACAAAACCCTTTACAACATAGTATTAAATGACATAAGGAAAAAGGCTGAATTCGTTACAACTCAAAAAAGCAGATACCTTGCACTACTTGAATCCAAAATGGAAGAAAACATTCAGCAGGATGTTAAGAAATTACAAGGTGAACTAAAACGAATAACCAACCGAAAAAATCAAATTGATAAGATTTCGCAAAAGCTTTATGAAGACCGAGCACTTGAGAAAATCCCCGAAGACAGATACCTTTCTCTGAGCACGGTATATGACGAAGAACAATCTCAACTGACTAGCAGAAAAGAAGAAATAGAAAGCCTGCTGACCGAAATAGAAGCCAACAAGGAAAACATACAATTCTTCACACAGCTTATAGAGAAATACAGTGACATACAAGAACTTAATGCAAGAATCCTGAACGAGCTTATTGAGAAAATCGTGGTATCAGAAAAAGAAATCATAAACGGCGAAAAATACCAATGCGTGCATATATACTACAAGTTTGTTGGGTTGATGAGTATATAACCACCTGAAAATGTTGCCCTTGATTTAGTACATAAAGATTGATATAATTTTTACAGGGTGATTGTATGAAAAAACAAAAAACTAAAAACAGAAAAGACAAAAACAGATTTGAAATTGCCTTAATGTTGACCATCTTAGGTTCAATCGCATTTTTCTTCATATATAAATATGTGATGGTTTTTTATTTCACCAAAAGATATGATGATGTTCTTTTAGCATATAACTCTAACTACTATAGTATCATTTTCTTCTGCGGTTTTCTCATCATAGGTATTTCAAACTATTTTTCCAAAGAAAGAAAAATGAAACCCAAAAAGTATTGGACAATTTTTTCATGTATTGGAACAGCTATATTTTTGTTGGTTAGCTACTTCACTACTCAGGCTTGGGTTGTTACAAAGCAAGATATATCATACAATACACTTTTTACAGAAAAAACAGTTTCTTATAGTTACCAAGATTTTGATACTATTCAATTATATTATAATAATTCAACAGGCATTAAAGGACGTGGTGTTTCACCGGAATATAAAATAAAAACTAAAGATGGCGAAACAATAGTTTTGTGTCTATTTGAATCTTATTACACTTCGTATGAAAATCTTATTGAATTTGATAAGCTTATCGAAGATAAACGAGTTTGTACAGGCGAATACAATTCTCTACATATTCCTGAAGAATTGAATCAATATTATAAAACAATATTTCAATCATAAAAAGTTGCCCTTAAATACAACCATAGGTTGCAGGTTCGATTCCCGTCACCAGCTCCAAAAAATCTCGTTCTTCGGAACGAGATTTTTTTATCCATTGCGAAAGCGATGGTATATCATCACACTTTAGTGTGTATATCATCGCCAAAGGCGTATATCATCAGACGCAGTCTGTATAATACTTTCGCAATGATGATATACAAAGCGTTTCTTTGGTGATATGCAATTTCTGCAAAATTGATGATATACACACCTTCGGTGTGATTTTTCTTACAAGAACTCAATGCAAGAATCCTAAACGAGCTCATTGAGAAAATTGTGGTAACAGAAAAGGAAATCATAGATGGTGAAAAATACCAATGCGTGCATATATACTACAAATTCGTAGGGTTGATGAGTATACAAACGTAAACACGTCAAACTTCCCTATTGCAATTATCTTATGTCAGTAGTAAAATTGAAATATATCAATCGGATGTATATGTATTATTTTACGAGGTGAAAAATGATTCTTATAAAAAAAGGCATAGATTCTGATGAATTAAAGAAAATTGAAGAGGAAAGCCAACGCCAAGCATTAGCATATATAACACCTATTAAGGAAAAACTTGAAAATGCGGGATATACTGTTGAATATAAGTTTTCAAATGAGAAAAAGCCTTTAGTGGAAAAAACAAAATTCTATGTGTGTGAATTGTCTATATTCCCAAACAGCATAAGCAAAAGTGAAGCAAAAAAACAATACAAACTAAAAATATTCAGAATGGTTCTTTTTGAAAAAAAGCGAACAGATAAAAACAACTTCAAGGTAAAAACAAGACGCGATGTGTATTTCAAAACCATAATCACCTTTGCACTAAAGAAACTCACTAAAGGCAATATTGAAAAATCAGCCAAGGATAATGCTTTTGACTTTTTGAACAGAGTTTATTACCCCAGTAGAGCAGGTCAATTAGCTTATCAATTCAAAGGCAAAGATTATCAATGGCTCAGAATCGTTACATATATAATTATAGTTTTTACTATCGCAATTTTAACTGCACTAAAAGATGCAGAGTTTTGGTCATCTATGGGATATGGATATTATTAAAACTGTGCTCTCAACAAGTGTTTAACCTAAAATAGTTACCCTTAACTACAACCATAGGTTGCAGGTTCGATTCCCGTCACCAGCTCCAAAAAAACCTCGTTCTTGCGAACGAGATTTTTTATTTATTGGTATAATTCTGCAACACATTTAATCTAGCATCGTAATCAGGTGTGGAATCCACCGATGCTCTGAAAAGTAGTTCTCCGTCATAATCATATCCGGAATAAACAGTTTCTGTGTAATACCAAATGGAACTTATGAATTCCGGTGTTTTTTCATATTCGCCTGTCATATTCTCAGATACAATCAAGTAAAAATCTTCATATTCAATATATGCAGTTGGAGTTCCTGCATCATAATCTTTTAGCAATGCATCGTTATCGTATATAGCTTCACCGTTTCTTTCTCCAATTTTCTCATATAAATCAAGATTATCAATACCCCGTTCTTTTTGAGTTATTTCAAGTTTACGGTTTATGGTAATAATATAATCAACAGAATATCCATCAGCGTTTTGTTTTGAAAAATCTCCATCGTTTGATTGTGAACTAACAGACAAAACAAATTTGTCGTCTTGTATTTTCACTGAATCTAAGTCATCATAATCCGAACCACCAATGGTTGCGGTTTTTATAACCCTTCCCCTTGAATCTAAAATCGTCATATAAATATCCGTCGGAGAGTAAACACCCTGTGTTTTAGTTTCAGGGGTCTCTCTTGTTCCGAACAAATAGTATTTATTATCTACTTCAAAACAATAACTAAGTGCTTCACCCTCAACACTCTCAAAATCCGTATCAAATTGCACTTCACCAGAAGCATCACATTTAATCACTCGGGAAGCAAAGTCTTTTTCACTTGCCCATACATTTTGGTCATACGCATAATCCTCAAAACCTACAACGAACAGGAAGCCCCCATCATTTGTTGCCGTAAGAGTTCTAATATGGTATGCATCATCTGACTTGCACGAATAGGCGGATAGTTTATTGCCAAACAAATCTAGCATTTGAATATTATGAACAACTGAATGATTTTCCTCATCTGAAGAAGAGATTTCTGTTTTGAGTACCCTCCCATCAAATGGTGTAGCATTATGAAAGATATTTTTCTTTACTACATTACGTAGATTCTCCGGAACTTCTCCTACCTGCTCAACTTTCTTTAACTCATCTTGATTTGAATAATCGGATTGCGTATCAGGCTTATCGGGTGAACAGCCTGATAAAACACAAGAAAGAGCCAAAAATGTAAGTGTAA
>CALBKQ010000041.1 GCA_937895645.1 uncultured Clostridia bacterium | reverse complement strand
CATCAGAAATATTACTCTTACCGCTACCGTTAGGGCCAACAACACCTGTTATTCCCTTATTAAATTGAAGTACTGTTTTATCGGGACAAGACTTAAATCCCTGCATTGTAATTGACTTTAATATCATGTTATTTCTGCTACCTCAATCTGAAACTCTTCTAAATTTTCTTTACCCTTTATTATACAACGAAATCCTTGATTTTTCAATGCTTTTTCATTTCTTTTCTGCTGTCCTTTTGCCTTACTTAGCACTTTTTTATTCACATAAATCACATATTCTTGATTTTTGTCTTTGCCGCTTAATTTTTCAAGGATTTTCTCTAAATAAATATGCCCTTCACAGAGTTCACGGAAAGCAGGATGATAAGCACCACCCACCATATCACCTTCAACAGTTTCGCTACTGTGAAGGCCTAGTTTTATGACTTTAATATTATTCTCTTCAAACATCTGTAAAAGTTTTGCACAGAACGGTGCCGTTTCTTCTGCGTTTGGTGCTATGTATTCACCTTTTTCTTGAAGAAATCCTAAATGTGTGTTTTTAAGTACAACTGTCGGGTAAATACGGACTGTGTCGGGCTTTAATTTTATAATTTCAAGGGCAGTAAATTCATCTTTTGTGAAATCACTTTTATAAAGTCCCGTCATCATCTGAAGTCCTAACTCAAAACCATATTCTTTTATAAGACTTGATGCTTTTCGCACATCATCTGCTGTGTGTCCTCTGCGATTTGCAAGTAAAACATCATCACACATACTCTGTGCACCTAATTCAATAGCAGTAACACCATAGTTTTTTAGTGTTTCAAGGACTTTATTATCTATACAATCGGGGCGTGTAGACACACGAATTCCCTTAAATTTATAAGTATCTAAAAAATGCTTTGCGGCGGTTAAAAGAGACAGCATATAATCCCTTTCAATCGCCGTAAAACTACCACCGAAAAACGCAATTTCAGTATTCTTCGGGTCTACATTATATTTAATTGCAATTTTTACTGCATTTTCTACTTCCCTTGGTGTTGCAGGGACAGTTTGTCCGCTGATTGCCCTTTGATTACAGAAACTACACTCGTTAGGGCACCCCTTGTGAGGCACAAAAATGCTTATATTGCTATGGCTCATAATCCCATTAACTCCAATGCAGATTTTGCCGCTTGTTGCTCTGCTTTTTTCTTGCTACTACCTTTACCTATACCGATTACATTACTGTTCATATGAATCTCAACCACAAACTCTTTATTGTGGTCAGGGCCACTTTCACCAACAACAACATACTCAAACTTTTCAGTTGGATTTTGTTGTAACACCTCTTGCAAGGTGCTTTTGTAGTCTTTGAAAACAGGTTTTGTTTCTGTTGCAATTTCAATAAATGGTAACACGAATTTTTTAGCGCACTCTATTCCACCATCAAGATAAATAGCCGCAATAAGTGCTTCAAAAGCGTCAGAAACAACTGACGGACGCTGTCTTCCACCTGTATTTTCTTCACCTTTGCCCAACAAAATCATATCGCCAAGCCCTATTTCTTCAGCATAACCAAAAAGAGTTTTTTCACATACTGCGTAGGCACGTTTTTTTGTAAGTTCGCCCTCTTTTTTATCGCGATAATGCTCAAAAAGATATTCGGCAGTTATAAAGCCCAACACCGAGTCGCCTAAAAATTCAAGACGCTCATTGTCAAGCCCTGTACCCTTTTCATTAGCATAAGATGAATGAGTCAACGCTCTTTTAAGCAAAGTCTTATCCTTAAATTCATATCCGATTTTATTTTCAAAATCAGTCATTTTTATTCACCTAAATTTTTGTTTTTTGCAAAATCCTTTAATGATTTCATACCACGATTTGCAAGTTGCATGTATCTTTCTTGTTTGTCTCTAATCTTATTTTCTAATGGTGGCAATACGCCAAAGTTTGCCCCCATTGGTTGAAAATTCTTTACACTTTCATCACTTATATAACGTGAAAGTGCACCAATCATTGTTTCAACTGGAAGAACAACAGTTTCTTCGCCTTTAAGTCTTTTAGATAGGTTTATTCCTGCCATAAGACCACTTGCTGCAGATTCCATATAACCTTCAACACCTGTTATTTGCCCGCCGAAGAAAATATATGGATTGCTACGCAAACTGAAATCCCCGTTAAGAAGTCGTGGGGAGTCAATAAATGTGTTTCGATGCATTACACCAAAGCGTAAAAACTCTGCATTTTTAAGTGCGGGGAACATACTGAAAACTCGTTTTTGTTCACCGAATTTAAGATTTGTCTGAAACCCTACAAGATTATACATTGTACCGTCTTTATTCTCTTTACGGAGTTGCAAATTTGCCCAAGGTCTGTGGCCTGTGCGTGGGTCAGTAAGTCCTACAGGTTTAAGCGGTCCATAACGCATTGTGTCTTTACCGCGACTAGCCAACACCTCAATAGGCATACAACCCTCATAAACGTCTTTACGCTTATCAAAAGAGTGTACTTCGGCACTTTCGGCATTTATAATTGCCTCATAAAATGCTTCATATTCTTCTTTATTCATAGGACAGTTAATATAATCTGCCTCACCACCACGGTCATAACGTGACTGTGTGAACGCACATTCCATATCAATGCTGTCAG
>CALBKQ010000040.1 GCA_937895645.1 uncultured Clostridia bacterium | reverse complement strand
TATCATAATCAATTTCAGTAGTTGAACGAAACACATTATGATAGTGATTTGTTATGTTCTTTTGTTGCTTATTGAACATCTAACATCTTCTCCAATTCTTTTAGACCGTTGGTTATGTTTGTTTCTATTTCAAACAATTCGGCAAGAATTTCGCTTGTTGGTGGGTATTCAACAGGCACATACTCGGTCTTTTTATATTTATTAATTGAAAGGTCATAGTCGTTCTGCACGATTTCGTCTTTTGGCACGAAAAAGCTTTGCTCTGTGCGTGGGTTCTTAGATTCTTCGCTTTGCTCAGAATAACAATCTTTAAATCTTGCGATGATATCGGGAATATCATTTTCAGCTATTGGTGAACGCTTATCGTCAAGAGAATATCCATCGGCTTTCATATCATAAAACCACACATTATCAGTTCCACCATGGCCTGTTTTTGTGAAAATGAGAATGGCTGTTGACACACCTGCGTATGGCTTAAACACGCCTGAAGGCATTGAAATTACTGCTTCAAGTCGGTTGTTCTTGATAATCTCTTTACGGATTGCCTTGTGTGCAGTTGATGAACCGAAAAGAACACCATCAGGTACGATACAAGCACATCTGCCACCGATTTTGAGCATACGCAAGAACAACGCAAGGAACAGCAACTCTGTTTTCTTTGTTTTGCACACTTTAAGCAAATCGGCAGAAACGGTGTCATAATCAAGACTGCCTTTGAATGGCGGGTTTGCAAGAATAAGTGAATACTTGTCCTTGTCGGCATTCTGGTCAGAAAGACTATCGCGATATTCAATAAACGGACTTTCAACACCGTGTGTCATCATATTCATAGCACCAATACGAAGCATAGTTCTGTCCATATCGTAACCGAAGAACATATGATTCATATAGTGGTCTTTTTTAACCTTATTGAAGAAGATTTCTTCTTTATATGTATCTTTAAGGTATTCCCCTGCTGACACCAAAAATCCACTTGTACCACAAGCAGGGTCGCAGATAACATCGTCTGGCTTAGGACTCATAAGCTCAACCATCATTTTGATAATATGACGAGGTGTGCGGAACTGTCCGTTAAGACCTGATTGTGCAATCTTGTTGAGCAAATACTCATAAACATCGCCACGGACGTCTTTATCGTCTGACTTCTGCATAAAGTCATAGATATCGTCAAGTGCATCAACTACTTTTGACAAAAGCAATGGTGTTGGCAACTTGAAAATAGCGTCGTCCATATATTTTGAATATGCACTGTTTTTCTTACCGTCAAGATTCTTAATAAATGGGAACACTTGCTCTTGCATAATGGTATAAACTTGTCCTGCAGGTAAATCGTGGAACACCGACCATTTAAGATTTTTACCGTTAACCACACGGTCGCCGATTGTTACTTCGTCAGCAAAAATGCTTTCATAAGGAAGCCCTAACATTGCACTTTCTTTTGCACGAAGATTATCGGCATCATCTAAATCGTGAATAAACATAAGATATGTGATTTGCTCTATAACATCAAGGGGATTTACGAGTCCACCTGCTGCGAAAGTATCCCACAAACTATCGATTCTATTTTTAAGTTCACCTGTAATCATAATTATTTATCTCCGTTCCAAATGTAAGATGTGTATCTGCCACCACTAAGTTTAAT
>CALBKQ010000039.1 GCA_937895645.1 uncultured Clostridia bacterium | reverse complement strand
CATCAATTGCAGTGTTGAATTTTAAGTTTCTAATGTGAGCAAAGTGAATACGACCAGTTGCAGCCTTAATCATTTCGCACAAATCATTTTTACGGTTTGTACCATAACTTCCTGTACAGAAAGTAAGCCCGTTATGAGGATTTGGAACTTCATTCAACATACGAACAACATTTTCTTTACAAGTAATAATGCGTGGAAGCCCAAAAACAGGCCATGCTGGATCATCTGGGTGAATTGCCATATTAATATCATATTTATCACAAACTGGCATAATTGCTTCAAGAAAGTATTTTAAGTTTGCAAAAAGTTTTTCTGAATCAACATCTTTATACATTTCAAAAAGCTCTTTTACACGAGCCATGCGTTCTGGTTCCCAACCTGGAAGAATAAATCCGTTAGAATCTTTATCAATAGAATTAAACATTTCTTCTGGTTTAATAGAATCTACAGCAGTTGAATTATAAGCCAAAACAGTTGAACCATCTTCACGCACACGAGCCAATTCCGAACGAGTCCAGTCAAAAACAGGCATAAAGTTATATGTTACACATTTAACGCCATATTTTGCACAACGGCGGATATTTTCACAATAAACCTCTAAAAGTTCATCAACATTATCTCTGCCAAGTTTAATGTTTTCGTGTACTGGAATTGATTCAACAACATCAAAAATAAGACCGTTTTCTTCGCATTGTTTTACCATTTTCTCGATTGACTCTTCTGGCCAAACCTCGCCTGGTTTTACATCATAAACAGCACTAACTATGCTTTTCATATTTGGAATCTGGCGAATGTACTGTAATGATATTGGGTCACTTTCGCCATACCAACGGAATGACATTTTCATAATTTTCCCTCCAAGTTAAGTTAGTTTTTTATGTATATCTTGCCAACTTAATCTATTTTAACAAAATAATTTTATCACTATAAAATTTCTATTTCAATGTATTATTTATTGCTAATTTAGAAATTTTTTATTCCTCGTCAGTAAAATTCGAGTCATCTTCCCAATATGCAACATCATAAGGGTCGTTGTCAGGGTCATAGACGTCCCATAATTCGTGGTGGGTTTCTTGTGGTGGTGCAGGACATTCTGCTATTGCTTCCACCTTCATTCCTCTTGACCAGATTGACGGGTCAATACGGACTGTATAACCACAACAAGATGGTGTAAGCCACTCGTGCATTGGTGCTTCAGGAAGTGCGTAAGTCTGCATAAGTGACATAATAACGCCACCGTGAGTTATAACGGCAGTGTTTTTAACACCTGCTTTAATTACGCCATCAACTATTTTTTCAAAACAATCACAAATTCTGTAATTGAAGCGCACCTGACTATCACCAAAAGGTGCTGCTTTGTTAGGGTTTGCACCACTCAACCATTCTGCAAAGTCTTCATCATCTTGCAACTCTTCTGCAGTTTTACCCTCAAACTCACCAAAATCGTATTCACGCAAGTCATCTAAAATTATTGGGTTTCTGTCAGGATAAATCGTTTGGGCTGTTTCAATACAACGCTTTAAGGGACTGCAAAAAACTGCATCAACCTCTGGGTAATTGCCATAGTTTTCCATAATATCTTTGAGTTGTGCTTTACCCTCATCACACAAAGATTCGTCGGTATGACCGATATATTTGCCATCAATAGTGCCTTGAGTAAGGGCGTGGCGGATTAAGTGAATTTGGTAAGTTTTCATATTCTGTCTCCTGAAAATTTGTAATTTCGCACAATATACAAATTGTTTAATTTAGTGTATAATTTTTATACTTTGAGTATAGCATGGTGATAAAATGAGTACATCTGTTTCAACCCGTTTAGTAAGTTTAAGAAAAGAAAAAAATTTAAGTCAAAAAGAGGCATCACAATATCTTGGCGTTTCACAGGCCTTGCTTTCACACTATGAAAAGGGAATTCGCGAGTGTGGGCTTGACTTTTTATGTCGTGCCTCCACCTTTTATGATGTGAGTACCGACTATCTTTTAGGCCTTACTGATAACAAAATGATGTCTGACGCACTTTTTGTCCCGGACGAAATCCCACAGGACAGTGAAGTGAGAATGAGTACGGTTTTCCGTTCATCTGTTTATATGCAAGAGCGTCTTGGCGTTTACGGTAGAAACCACTCATCAAAAATCAGAAGCATTTATATACTGACAATTTATAAAGTTTATCTTTCTGCCTTGCTTAAAGGTGCTATTCCCGGTCACGAAAACGCTAAAAAAGAATTAGCACCGTTTATTACAACAAATATGATTGACCATATTATTGATTCACTTGTTTTTGAGGGTGATAACAAACCAAAACGAAGTGAACAGTTGCCAAAATCTATGGAAACCATTATAAATGAAGCAACAAGACTTATTGAAAAAGAAATTGCAAGAATGTATAAGTATTCTACTAAAGATTAAAGCAGCTCCTTGTAAATAAGGCTCTTCTTTATACCCGTATCAGCGGCAACGGTTTTTGAGGCCTCGTTTACGCTGACGCCTTTACTGACTAAATCTTTTGCTATTTCTACAGCCTGTTCTAAAGTAACGGGCTGTTTTTCTTTCTGTTTTTCTGCACCTGCAAGAATAAGAACATATTCCCCTCTTGGATTTTCAACTTCAAAATAATCTACTGCACCTTTAAGGCTTGTCCTCATAACAGTTTCGTGAATTTTTGTAAGTTCTTTCACGATTGTGATTTCACGGTCACCGAAATATGAGTACATATCTTTAAGTGTTGCCTTTAATTTATGAGGTGCTTCGTAAAAAATCATTGTGCGAGTTTCATTTTTTAGTTCTTCTAAATGTTCTTTACGGCTTGGTTTGTTTGTACTTAAAAAACCTTCAAAAGTAAAACGACCACTTTCCATTCCACTGATTGCAAGTGCAGTTGCAAATGCAGTTGGTCCCGGCACAGACTCAACAGGGATACTATTTTTATGGCAAAGATAAACCAAATCTTGTCCCGGGTCAGATATGCAGGGCATACCTGCGTCAGTTACTATTGCACAGGTTTCACCATTTAAGATTCGTGAAATAATGAGTTCCCCACGTTCACGGCGGTTATGTTCATAATAACTTACAAGTGGTTTTTTTATATCAAAAAAGTTAAGTAATTTCTGTGTAACTCGTGTATCTTCTGCAGCTATAAAATCAACAGCTGTAAGAGTTTCTTTCGCTCTTGGAGAAAAATCTGATAAGTTGCCTATTGGAGTGCCTACCACATAAAGTTTACCTATCATTTTAGTTCTCCTTTCTGTATTTTTCGGTAATTCTGCGCATTTCTTCACTTAAACTACCGTCTTCATTATAAGCTATAAGTGGTGCTTCAACTTTCAAGCCATTTTTAGCACCGCGCTTACCTTCAATAAGCACAAGCCAAGGTTGAGTGTCGCCTTTTTTTGATACAAAACGAAGTCTTTTAGGCTCAATGCCATTGTTACGCATTGAAGTCATGGCATCAAAAACTCTTTCGGGACGGTGACAAATGCAAAGTTTACCACCAAAACGTAGAAGTCTTGACGCACTTTTTGCAATATCTTCCATATTGCAAAAAGTTTCGTGACGGGCAATAGTTGAACTTTCGTCTTCATTTTTTATTCCACCATTTTCGATTTTGTAAGGCGGATTCATTGTGACAACATCAAAACTACCTGCTTTGAAATCGTCAATATTCTTCAAATTTCTGTTATATATTTTTATTATTTCTGTATTGTTGAGTATAATTGAACGCTCAACTTGATTACAGGCATTTTCTTGTATTTCTATGGCTGAAATCTCGCTACACTTTTTATCGCGAAACCACAAAAAAGGAATAATGCCACAACCTGTGCCAAAATCACAAGCATTGTCTGTTGGACGAGGATTTGCAAAGTTTGCAAGTAACATAGCGTCTGTGCCGAATGTGTGTTGTTTTGACACAACAACGCCTACGCCCTCGCCTAAATCTTCAATATGTTCATATTCTAAAAGAGAAATGTTATTAGTCAACATAAACGTCCTCTACGTCTTCCATACTACGAACTGTTGTAAGCATAAGGGCTAACGCATCATCATTTTTTGGGAATACAAGCACTTTGATTACAGATGTATCTTTACGACGCTTGAATTTCAAATCTTTTGTTTCGGTGTAAACAACTTCCATTGAATGAATTGTGCCACCGCATTGTTTGATTGTTTTTGTAATAAGTGGAATCTGTGTTCCCACATCTTTTATCTCAATAAAGAGAAGTTTTCCTGCAGAGCCACGCACAATAAATCTTTTAAGAGAGTTAAGTGTTAAGTAAATTACAAAAGTTGCAACAAATGCACCTGCATAAAATCCTGAGCCTACTGCAATACCGATACAAGCAACCGCCCATAGAGATGCGGCTGTTGTAAGACCTTTAACTGAAAATCCCTCACGAAGAATAGTACCTGCACCCAAGAAACCGATACCACTTAAAACCTGTGCGCTCATTCGTGTAACATCAGTTGTAAGCCCCTGCTCTTTTGCAATATAAACAGATGTAAGCATTACAAGGGCCGAACCTACTGACACAAGAATATGTGTACGAAAACCTGCAGGACGATGTGAATGTTCACGCTCATAGCCTATAAATCCACTAAAAAGTGCGGCAAATCCGATTTTCACAAAAGCATCAACAAGAAAACGGATTTGGTCAAAACTCCATATCCATAATGCAATTTCTTTTACAGATTCCCAAAACTCTGCCAATTGACTCATCTCCAATTATATTTTTCTGAAACTAGGTAAAACAGAAAGAACTACAGCCCAGACTGCCTGATATATAATAATCTGCCATACACCGATTTGTGCAAGTCCTGAAAGGAATGCAAGAAGTGATACAATAACAACACCTATAAATGACGCAACTAACTGGACTGTTCTTGATACAGTTACATAAGAACTGATAGCAAAAGCGCTATGAAGTGCAGAAAGCATTGTCTGAACTTTACCATCGTGAATAATTTTTGCATCTGAACGGTCAATTTCATTATTTTTCACTTTTGTAAACATTTCACCTGCAACAGGATTGATAATTTTAACAACATTTGATGGAAGCCCGAACTCACGCTCAATAAAGCTTTCTGTAATATTTGCATCAGATGTTCTGAAGAAGATTGTAAGACCATCTTTTTCAAGTTCACGCATATATCTTGCAGTTTCTTCGTTAGCTTTATACACTACAACAAACATTGCAGAAATCTTGCCCTCAATAGCAAGATAAATTACATTTTTACCATTTGATTTATATTTTTCTTCAAGTTCTTTATCAGGTGTTTCAACATTGTGATGAACTAAAAGTTCACGGTTACCTACTAAAACTCTATGGTTGTGAATCCAACAAGAACAGCCAAGTTTTTCTTCATAAGAAAGTGACTCAACAGGGAAAAGAAGTTCTTTTTTCCCGATTATTACACCCTCAAACACATCTGCAAGAACGCCACCTGACGCAATAATTACAGATGCAGTATAAAGGATTGCCTCGTCAATACGCATTTTGTGATAAAGTTTAATACCCTCAATATTACAACCACCACTTACAAAAGCGTCACAAGCATCAATCATAACACCATTTGAGTTTACTGCATCTTCAACTGCACTGTAACCATTGATTGCAGTTCCCTCTGCGTTAAGTTTTTTGTTTGCAATACTGATGTTAACTGCTGAAATAAGACTTGCGGCAACGGGAAGTCCCATAAGAATAATACTTGTAAAAGTGCTTACCCCTGCAAAGAAGTTCTTTGCAACAACACCATAAATAAGGCCTATAACTACTGCAACAAGACAGATTACTGGAACAGCAATTTTGAAAAGTGGTCCTGTAACTTCTGCAGAGCGTGAAAGTTCAACAAATCTTGCAGGAAAATCAATTTTTGCAGAGTACTTAATATCAGGGTCGCCAAGCATAAGGCCACGGGCAATTTCATTTGCAGTGTCTTCGTCAGGAATATTCTGAACACTGAAACATTCAAATTCTTCGTCGGACACTATTTCGAAGTTGTTAATATCATTTTTACAACGGATAAGTTCACCTACGGTTTTCATAATCATAGGAACAAGCACTGCACCTGACAAAAGACGAGCAACTGACTCAACACTATCTGTAAATACAAAGCCGAAAATACATTGAAGCACACCTGCAAGTGCCGAAACAGAAATTACTGTATCAATATCTACTGTTTTATTTTTTAGATTTTGAACTGTGTTTGTAAAACTACGGAAATTAAGTCCACAAGCCACTAAAAGCAACAACAACTGAATCCCTACATAAACAAATTCGTTGTTACCGTAAATTTCAAAGTTACCGTTTTCTGTACCTGCAACACCTGCTAAAATTGCCATAACAAAACAGATTATCGAAAGCACAACTGTTTTAACGGTAAGTGAAGATTTTTCTTTAAGCAACTCTTCTTCAACATGAACTTTTTCTTTTGGTCCGTAATATTCACAAGCAAGTGTACGTTTTTGACGGTCAAAGCGTTTTTTTGGTGCAGATGCTGATTCTTCAACTTCCTGCCTGAAAAGAACACCGTCCGACATAAACTCTTTTACTTTATCTTGTCTCTTTACGCGAAGCTCTTCTTCTGCCTGTTCTTCTGTCTGGATATTCACAGGCTCGTTATCATCACCAAAACCATCAAGCATAATCTGATTATCTGAAATTTCTTCGTCAGGTTCTGCTTTAGGTATGTCAAATCTTGTTTTTTCCTGCTCTAACTCATACTCAGCAGGAACAATAGTCGGCATTGGCTCAATACCGTCAGTATTTGTTGAAATCTGTTTGTTTTTCTTTACCACAACACCGGGGGTTTCGATTGTTTTTTGTGGTAATGATGCTATTAAATCTCTGTGTTCCTGTGTTTTTTCCAGATTCTGCTGTGGCTTATTCATAAAGTGTTTTCTGTATTTTTCTTCACCTATGGCAGAACTTGAGAGAGGTTGCGCCTCTCCGGTTGTTGTTCTTGCAACCTTATTTCCTAAATTATGAGAAATATTTGGATTATATGCCCCACGAATATCCACTTCGTTGAACATTCTTGTTTTTTCTATTGAAATCTGTCCGCTTACAGATTTAAGTTCTTCTTTTTCTTCAGTTTCTTGTACAACATCTTCTGTTTCTGAACTGATTTCAACACCATCTGAAACAAGGCCCATCTGACCGCCGTCATTTACAATAACGTCAATTTCACCTGTTTTTTCAGTTACTTCTTTAGATTCTTCCTCTGCAAAGCTGACCTCACTTATATTAAGCGAAAACTCCCTTTTTTCTTTTCTAAAGTTAGGAATAACAACTGTTTTTTCAGTAGTAACAGGTTCTTCTTTTTCAGTTTTGGCAACATCTGCTACAAGAGCGTCAATTTTGTCGGCTGAGTATTCAGCTTCAGTTTCTTCAACCATATAATTCTTTGCTGACGCAAGAATTTCATCAATTAACGAATCTGGTATTCTTTCTGCCATAATAACATCCCCCGAAAATTATTATAGTTTAGTTAATTTTTATCTTTTATATGCAAATTCATACATTAGCACGCCACCTGCTACAGAAGCATTTAACGAGTTTATTTGCCCTTTCATTTTAAGTGAAACAATAAAGTCGCACTTTTCGCGGATTATTCTGCTCATACCGTCACCCTCTGAACCGATTACAAGCACTGCCGCACCGTCAAGATTGACCGAACGAACATCTTCACCGTCCATATCAGCACCATACACCCACAAGCCCTTTTCTTTAAGGTCATCAAGAGTTGATGCAAGGTTTGAAACACGGGCAACTTTCATATATTCAAGAGCACCTGCACTTGTTTTGCCTACTGTATAGTTAAGTGACGCACTTCTGCGTTTTGGAATGATAATTCCGTGAACGCCTGCCGCCTCGGCAGTACGGATTATTGCACCCAAATTGTGTGGGTCTTCAATACCGTCACAAACCACAATAAATGGTGCTTCACCACGCTCTTCTGCCACCTGTAAAATTTCTTCAACAGTTGAATAGTCGTGTGCAGCACAAATTGCCACAACACCTTGGTGATTAGCGTGACCACACATAAAGTCCAGTTTCTTTTTATCGACTTCCTTTACAACTGCACCTTTATCGCGACATTGACCAATAATTTTGCCAACAGACCCGTTCTTTTCTCCACGCAGAACAAAAAGCGTATCAATCTCACGACCTGACTTTATAAGCTCGGTTACAGCGTTTCTGCCGATTATTAAATCCTTTTGTCTTTCTTCTTGAAATTTATCAATTCTATTTTCCATTTTCCT